>JADGBM010000005.1 GCA_015231515.1 Desulfobulbaceae bacterium | reverse complement strand
CGTCACCACCAAAAATCCAAACAGATTTTTTGACCAGGTAATCGGCAATACTGGCTAGTCGTTTGGCTGTAATAGAATCACTGCCGGCAAGAGTATCTTTTAATGCAGCCACACGAGTACGTTGCACATCAATATCTGTTTGGCTGACCTGAGGCGCTGAAAGAATGTCGGTGGAAACCTTTTTGGTGACGATTTTTTCTTCAACAGCCTTCTCAAGCAGTTCTGCAGCCTGTGAAGCCATTTTGCTAACAGAATAACGCATACCGAGACCAAACTCAGCGTTATCTTCAAACAGTGAGTTCGACCAGGCAGGTCCGCGACCATCTTTATTTTTACAATACGGAGTTGTTGGCAGGTTACCACCGTAAATTGAAGAACAACCAGTCGCATTTGCAACAAGCATTCTGTCACCAAACATCTGGGTAACAAGCTTAATGTAAGGCGTTTCGCCACAACCGGCACAGGCCCCTGAGAATTCAAAGAACGGACGCAGTAACTGGCTTCCTTTTACTGTTGAAGAATCGACCTCAGTTGCATCAATTTCAGGCAGGCTCAAGAAGAATTTTACGTTTGGTGCTTCATTGGTGCGGATGGCTTCGGTATTAGTAACCATCGTAAGAGCTTTGGTCTTAGCTGGGCAGATTGTTGCACACAGCGTACAACCGCAACAGTCTTCAGTGAAAACCTGAATTGAAGCTTTTCGGCCTTTAAATTGAGCGCCAACAGCGTCAGCAGTTTTGTAACTCTTAGGAGCCCCTTTTAGATCGGCTGCTTTATTAATTTTCATACGGATGGCAGCATGTGGGCAAATTAATGAACAACGACCACACTGAATACAATTAGCCGGAATCCATTCTGGTACTTGAACCGCAATATTTCTTTTTTCGTATTGGGTTGTAGCGGTTGGCCAAGTTCCGTCATTTGGCATTTCAGAAACTTTAATAGTATCGCCTTTGCCTTCGATCATTTTTGCAGTGACATTCTTGACAAAATCTGGGGCATCGGCTGGAACTGTGGTAGGTAATTCATGCCCATTGATTGTAGCAGGCAACTTAACTTCAACGATGTTGTTCATAGCCGCATCAACAGCAGCATAGTTCATGTTGACGACCTTATCGCCTTTTTTGCCATAGGTCTTTTTAATAGCATCTTTAATAGCTTTGACAGCCTCTTCCTGGCTAATGATGCCGGAAATAAGGAAAAAGGCGGTTTGCATAATCATATTGATGCGGGCACCAAGGCCAATTGCTATGCCAAGCTTAAGCGCATCGATGATGTAGAACTTAGCCTGCTTGTCAATAAGCTGTTTTTGAACTTTTGCTGGAAGGTTCTTCCACACCTGTGCCTTACTGAATGAAGTGGTTAATAAGAAGGTGCCGCCTTCTTCAAGGTTGGCAAGCATGTCGTACTGATTAAGAAATGTGAAATTGTGACAAGCAACGAAACTGGCCTTATTGATGAGATACGGAGCAACAACAGGATTTTTACCAAAACGGAGGTGACTTGTGGTGATCGATCCAGATTTTTTTGAATCGTAAACAAAGTAGCCCTGTGCAGAGTTATCAGTTTCTGTTCCGATAATTTTAATTGTGTTTTTGTTAGCACCAACAGTACCATCAGCACCCAAACCGAAGAACATTGCACGATATACATCATCGCCTTCAATGCTGTAGCTTTTGTCATAAGTGAGGCTGGTTAGGGCAACATCATCATTAGGTCCGACACAGAAGTGGTTTTTAGGCGCCCACGAAGCCATATTGTCGAAAACAGCTTTAACCATGGATGGAGTGAACTCTGCTGAACCAAGTCCGTAGCGTCCGCCAAGAATGGTGGGCTGTAAAAGGACATTTGAGGACTCAACTGCTTCGCCAACGGCAGCACGTACATCAAGGTATAGCGGCTCTCCTGCCGAGCCGGGCTCTTTGGTGCGATCAAGTACAGTAATTTTTTGTACAGAGGCGGGCATGGAGTTGACCAATGCTTTACAGTTGAATGGTCGGAACAGTCGAACAATGATCATACCGATTTTGCGGTTTTCGTTAGCAATGAGATGGTCGATGGTTGCCGCTGCAGTTTCAGCACCTGAGCCCATCATAACGATAATCTCTTCCGCATCTGGAGCTCCATGATAGTCGAAAAGATGGTATTGACGTCCGGTTAATGCAGCGAACTTATCCATGGTTTCCTGGAAAATTACAGGTGCAGCGACATAGTATTTGTTAACAGTCTCACGGCCTGTAAAATAGACGTCGGGGTTCTGAGCAGTACCTCGCATCATCGGACGATCAGGGCTTAACCCTCGCTGTCTGTGCTCCATTACCAGATTTTCATCAATGATAGCTGCCATGTCATCAGTTGTAAGCTGTTCGATCTTCTGGATTTCATGGGAAGTACGGAAACCATCAAAGAAGTGCATGCAGGGAATGCGGCTTTTTAGGGCAGATTGAGTGGCAATAAGTGCCATATCCTGACATTCTTGAACGTTTTGTGAACATAGCATGGACCAGCCGGTCTGGCGGGCAGCCATAACGTCACCATGATCACCGAAAATTGAAAGACCCTGGCAGGCGACTGAGCGTGCCGTGATATGAAAAACAGTAGGTGTTAATTCACCTGCAAGTTTGTACATGTTGGGGATCATCAGGAAAAGACCCTGTGAGGCGGTAAAGGTCGTACAGAGTGAACCTGTGGTAAGTGAACCGTGCAGAGCACCGGCAACACCACCCTCAGATTGCATCTGGGTAACAACAGGAACAGATCCCCAGATATTCTGCTGGCCAGCAGTTGATTTTGTATCCGACTCAGCAGCCATCGGTGTCGATGGTGTGATTGGATAAATGGTGATGACCTCACTGGTAGCGTAAGCTACATGAGTACACGCTTGATTGCCATCAATGGTTACCATTTTTCGAGACATAAAACCCTCCTTAAAAAGTTAATAAAAATATGAATAATAAATAGAATATGTAAGGGGTTTTGAGTGGGTAGAAACACGTGTAAAAACGTTTCAGCCTCCTCACTTAGGGTAGAACTTCGGATTATAAAGGAACTTCAAGAGAATATCTAGTCTTTTTGACCATCTTTTTAGCCTACGAACTGAAATCTTCCTAAACAACTTGTAAAAAGCAGATATTTGAGGGGCAAAGGTGAAAATCAACGCTCAATAGGGGCAAAGTGCAGGAGTTTTTTTTTGAGGCTATTGGGTGGAGTTAAAATTCTATGAATCGAGCATCGTCTGGAGGGCATGAAGCTCAGGCTGTGGAATAATGAAGATGCTCAAATTATTATTCCAGCGGCTTATTTCATGTTGAGTGAGCAGTGTGCGCAGAGCATTTTTATACTGAGTAATGGTTTCGTAATTCTCGACAAAATATTCCCCGTAACTATTAAGTGAAATAATTGTCGATTTGATTTTTTTTGCACCACGCACCGGAGTTTTGTCAAAATTAATAATGGCCAAAGCCTGTATAATAATTTCACTTTTAAGCAGTTGGTCTGCAGAGATATGAGAAAAATTAACCAAAGGAAACGTGTCAATGATCTTATCTACCAAGATCTGGAGGTCGGTCAGGTCAACGGGGAGGTAGTTTTTGGTCAAATGAAGCTTGGTGGATTTGGTAAGAATTCCGTTAACCATCATCCAGGTTAATAATTTTATAGGATCATCTTCACGCTTGATAATATAGTCTTTTTTATTTTTTATAGTATTGTGATCGTGATCGCCCTGAAATGCGAAGAAATAGTCGGTTCCTGAAAGTCTGGCAACATGGATGGTAATATCAAATTGTTGCATTGATTGACGTGATAAACTGTTTATGTAGTCAATCTTGTTAGGCTTTTTTTCGTGAAAGGTGAAGAGCTTTCTGCCTAACACAGCAATGTCTTGTTCTGTAATAGTCAGTTTTCTTTTTTCTTTGGAAAATGTTCTGAGATACCAGCGCAATTTCTTATAGGTCTCGATAAGGTATTCGTGAACTTTTGTTCCTTCCTTGAGAAGGTCTTTATGTGTCCAGTGCCGATAATTCAGGTAATGTTGCGCGTTATCAGGCAGCAAGCCCCAATCTTCCATGAGATCAGTAGTGGTTTTCAGATGGCTGCTTCCGTCTGCTAATTTCTTCTGAGACTCTCTTCCCTCAAGGGTTTTCAAGAAAAAACAGGAACGTATAAAGTCATCTCTTTTATTAACTGACCGTTCGTTCTGGTAAAAGGCTACAATCTCTTTAGCCATCAAAAGATAAGGGTCGATGGCTTCGATGGCGAGGGCCATAGAATTCTCTGGGAGTTGTTCCGGATAGGTAACAAGAGTTTTTATCCGGTCGGAAAAAAGGACAATCGACTGTGGCCTGTCGCTAAGCAGCAGTTCCAGGTAGGCAAATTTAATTACCGATTTGAAAGGGCTGTCCAAAGCTTTATTCATCTGCCAAAGACAGGCCCCAAAAATCTCTTCCTTGGGGAGAATCGAAATGTATCCGAGATCAACAAAATTGTTGAGGTTAATCTTTGATGTTTCCGGGAGTTGGTCGACAAAAGCCTTGTACTCGCTATCGCTTAATCCGGGGGGAATAAGCCACCATAAGGGCATTTTTCCAGCGACCAGAACATGTGTTCTGAACAGTTCATCTTTTAAAAGAAGTTTAATTGCTGAGCCGGCAGACTCCTCGTCAGTTCTGGATTGGAAGCTGTTTTCCTTGGTTTGGACAATATCCATCGGGAAAAAATAAACCTCATGTCCCTGCTCCTGAGCCCAGGCCTCAATGAGTTTGCACTTTTGTTCCAGTTGCGCAAGTCCTCTATCCCCAAGCTCATCCAAAGAAACACTTACCCAGTAATCACAGTCAGATTTATCAGTTTGGGCGATTGTGCCGATACTGCCGATGGTTTTTAACGAGTGGATAAATGGCTTCTGAGGAAAAGGAGACGGCGAACCGGAACGAAGTGCTGTGGACGAAGGGAAATAACGTTGAAAGAGATCAATACTCATCTCCTTTTCCGGTTTGTAAAAATGAATACCATAGCAGCAGTCTGGTTCGTTTACGTAACCAGGTAAGTCTGGTGCATTGCTATGCAGCAGAAAGGGAACAATTTTAAAGAGAAAGGCCGCCTTTGACCCTTTAAAATTAACAGATTTTTGTATGCGACCGTTGTTGTACTCAATAAAACGATCTATTCGCTCTTTAATGTGCATTAGAAATAACTAGTCTTATATTAACATGCATTTACAAGGGCTTGGCTAATCTTTAGCGCCTCGTGTGTTTTCTTAACATCATGAACCCTGAGTATCGATACGTGCTTTGCGGCAAGTATTCCGGATAGAATTGCTGTTGGGCTATCTCGGTCAGCGCTGTCATCTTCAAGAATTTTGCCGATAAAAGATTTCCGTGAGTGGCCTATAAGCACAGGGCACCCGAAAATGGAGTAGTCGTTGACCCTGTTCAGAATCAGCAGATTATGGGCAAGGGTTTTTCCAAAGCCTATGCCTGGATCAATAACTATTCGATCCTTGCTAATACCTTGATTTTCTAGCCAATCGATCCGCTCCTTAAAAAAAGAGAGCGTTTCTTCTATGATACTATCATAGTGAGGGCTAATTTGCATATCGGAAGGTTTGCCCTGCATGTGCATGATAATAACAGGGGCCTTGAACGTATTAGCAATATCAGCCATGCGCGGGTCAAAGCGCAGCGCACTTATATCATTAATTATATCGGCCCCAGCTTCTAAGGCCTGAGCTGCAACAGTTGACTTTGTGGTGTCAATGGAAATTGGAATTGAAGAATGCTTGCGGATAGCCTGTATGGCTGGGATGACTCGTGAAAGTTCTTCTTCTTCTGATACGGGATTGGCAAAGGGGCGGGTAGATTCTCCTCCCACATCAATAATATCTGCTCCATCACCAATCATCTCTTGAACATGAGAGAGAATGGAACGTTTTTCTACAAATTGTCCACCATCAGAAAAAGAGTCTGGAGTTACATTAAGGATTCCCATAATGTAACTTCTGTGGCAGAAATCAAGTTTCGAGTTCTTTAAAACCAGGTACATGCATTGTCCCTAAGCCTATGCGTTCTCTGGGGAAACCTCGTTTGAATCTGGATGTTTTTCGGCTTTAGGTTGATTTTCATTCATGATTGTTTCAATATCCTCAAGCAAAATAGTCTCTTTTTCAAGTAAGGCATTGGCAATCGCAATGAGTTTGCTTTTATTTTCAGAGAGGAGATTGTTGACCTTGGTATTTGCCTCAAAAATAAAATGTTTTACTTCGGTATCGATCCGAACGGCGGTATCTTCACTGTAGTCACGATGCTGGGATATTTCACGGCCAAGAAAAATTTGCTCCTCTTTTTTGCCAAAGGTCTGAGGGCCCAATTTCTCACTCATTCCCCATTCACAGACCATCTTTCGAGCTAAATCTGTGGCGCGCTCTATGTCGTTACCAGATCCAGTTGTTATGTCGTTAAAAATAATCTCTTCAGCAACTCTACCGCCTAAAAGGATGCAGATGTTATTTAAAAGAAAGGTTTTGGAGTGGGTATATTTATCTTCGGTCGGTAATTGCTGAGTTAACCCTAATGCTCGACCGCGTGGAATAATGGTTACTTTATGAAGTGGGTCAGTGTTAGGCAAAAGCTGTGCAACAAGGGCATGACCGGCTTCATGATAAGCGGTAACCTTTTTTTCTTTTTCGGAAATAATCATGCTTCGACGCTCAGCACCCATCATAACTTTGTCCTTGGCCTTGTCAAGATGGTCCATGGTAACACTCTTTTTACCAGTACGAGCGGCAAGAAGGGCGGCTTCGTTAACCATATTCTCCAGGTCCGCACCAGTAAAACCCGGTGTGCCGCGAGCAATAACCTTCCAATCAATTTTATCGTCTAATGGAACTTTACCACCATGGACTTTGAGAATCATCTCTCTGCCTTTAACATCCGGGGCAGGAACAATTACCTGTCGATCAAAACGCCCAGGTCTAAGCAAAGCAGGATCTAATACGTCAGGTCGATTTGTTGCCGCGACTATAATTACGCCTTCATTTTCTTCAAAGCCATCCATCTCAACCAGCAACTGGTTGAGTGTCTGTTCGCGTTCGTCATGGCCTCCGCCAAGACCAGCACCTCGATGGCGACCAACTGCATCAATTTCATCAATAAAAATGATGCAGGGAGCGTTTTTTTTGCCTTGGGTAAAAAGGTCGCGAACACGAGAGGCGCCAACACCGACAAACATCTCGACAAAATCAGAACCTGATATGGAAAAGAAAGGAACCTCTGCTTCACCTGCTATAGCCTTGGCCAGCAAGGTTTTACCTGTTCCTGGGGAGCCAGCTAGCAAAACGCCCGTGGGAATTCTGGCACCAAGATCGGTGAATTTTTTAGGATCCTTAAGGAAATCAATAATTTCAGATAAGTCTTCTTTTGCTTCATCAATACCGGCAACATCTTTGAAGGTGATTTTGCTTTTTTCACCATCATTAAGACGGGCCCTGCTTTTACCAAAACTCATGGCTTTGCCGCCACCGACTTGCATCTGGCGCATAAAAAATATCCAGACACCGATAAGAAGGAGCATGGGGAACCAGGAAACCAAAATAGTTATATACCAGGGGGTATCCTCTTTCTGTTTTGCCTTAATATTGACGCCGGATTTGCGAAGCATCGGGATGAGGTCAACGTCATTAGGAGCGATTACCCTGAAACTGGTGCCGCCCTGAATAGTGCCGCTTAACTCATTACCCTGAATAACAACTTGATTAACCATGCCCGATTCAACACTGGAGATGAAGTCAGAGTAGTTCATCTCGGTCACAGATGTTTGAGGTTTGTTAAACAGGTTGAAAAGCAATACCATGGTAAGGCCGATAACAAGCCACATTGAAAGGTTTTTGTAGAACATGTTCAAGTCAAAGTTCTCCTATATAGACAGAGTTGTAATAAATATAATTTTCAGAAGCTCAACAGCTACAGACATTTAATGATTCCTGCTTACAATAAGTCGTCTTGGTCGGAATGTCTAGCTGCCATATGAAGTTATTGGAAATACTCCTGCAGAGATTTAACTTCCATACTTTCTTCATGTAGAGTTGTGATTGCCATAACCATGGATTCAGCACCAGCCGTTGTAGTTGTGTAAGGGATATGATAATCAAGGGCGCTGCGCCGAATTGTGTATGAGTCTTCTGTTGCTCTTGTTCCCATAGACGTGTTGATAATCCATTGAATTTTTTTGTCCTGAATTATGTCCAGTATATGGGGGCGGCCTTCGGAGATCTTATTTACCATGCAACAGTCAATGCCTGCCTCATTAAGAACCTTAGCCGTACCTTTTGTTGCCATTATTTTAAAGCCTAGTTCTGCTAATTTCTTAGCAGATGGAACAATCGTTTTTTTGTGATCGCCTTTCATTGAAATAAGAACGGTGCCGGAGGTTGGTATCTTTTGACCGGCTGCCAGTTGTGCTTTAGCAAAAGCCAGTCCGAGTGTGGAATCAATTCCCATAACTTCCCCGGTTGATTTCATCTCTGGGCCTAGCAGTGTGTCAACGTTGCTGAAACGATCAAAAGGAAAAACAGCTTCTTTAACTGCATAATGGGTAATTTGCACTTCTTTGGTAAGGCCAAGTTCCGCAAGTTTTTTGCCCATCATTACCTTTGTTGCAAGTTTGGCAAGCGGAACACCTGTAGCTTTGCTTACAAATGGCGCTGTCCTTGAGGCCCTTGGGTTAACCTCAAGGACATATATAGTTTCATCTTTTACGGCAAACTGGATGTTCATAAGTCCAATAACATTGAGCTCCAAAGCCATGGCTTTGGTGGCGGCCATGATTTCGTCCTGGAGTTTCTTTGACAGGGTGTGGGGCGGCAGCACGCAAGCTGAATCACCGGAGTGGATTCCGGCCTCTTCAATATGCTCCATTACGGCACCGACTATACAAACCTCACCGTCAGAAATTGCATCTACGTCAATTTCGATGGCATCCTTTAAAAATTTATCAATCAGAATTGGGTGTTCTGAAGAGACTTCAATTGCAGTTGTCATGTAATCGTTAAGGTCGCGGGCATTATAGACTATGCGCATGGCCCTTCCGCCAAGAACGTAGGAAGGCCTGACCATTACAGGGTAGCCGATTTGATTGGCAATCTCTACAGCGGTCTCCGGAGTTCGTGCTGTACCGTTTTCAGGTTGTTGTAAGCTTAACTTTTGCAGAAACTGCTTGAATCGCTTTCTGTCTTCGGCTCGATCAATGCTGTCTACTGAAGTTCCAAGGATGTTCACACCAGCCTGCTGAAGGTCATTTGCCAAGTTCAGAGGCGTTTGACCACCGAATTGCACAATGACGCCATAAGGTTTTTCGGTGTCGATAATATTAAGGACGTCCTCGATGGTCAGAGGCTCGAAAAACAGTTTGTCAGAGGTGTCATAGTCGGTACTGACTGTTTCAGGATTGCTGTTCACCATAATACTTTCAATGCCCAGCTCATTTAAGGCAAAAGCAGCGTGAACACAGCAATAGTCAAACTCAATACCCTGACCAATTCGGTTTGGACCGCCGCCGATAATCATGACTTTTTTACTATCAGAGGGGCGCGCTTCATTTTCCTGCTCATAGGTAGAGTAAAAGTACGGAGTAAAGGCTTCAAATTCAGCGGCACAGGTGTCAACCAATTTATAAACAGCTTTGATGTTAAGTTTGTCACGCAACTCGCGAATGTCACTGGTTGAGGTGCCGGTCAGGAAGGAGATCTGTTTATCTGAAAAGCCAAACTGTTTGGCCTTGTATAAATTTTCTGCGTTTAAACCGGAAAAGCCCCAATCCTTGATTGATTTTTCAAGTTCAACAATCTGTTTCAGATTGTTCAGATACCAGGGGTCTATAAAGGAGATCGTATAGATCTGTTCAACTGGCATTTCACGCCTGAGGGCCTCGTAAACATACAGCATCCGTTGTGAGCTTGGTTTGGCCAGAGCCCGCGCCAGAGTTTCGTCACTGATGCCGGAATGCTTGAATTTAGGGCCGGCACCAAATCCGGTGTAGCCTGTCTCCAGAGAACGCATACCTTTCTGGAAGGCCTCTTTGAAGGTTCGGCCAATGGCCATGGTTTCACCAACAGATTTCATGGCAGTAGTCAGAAAATCGTCTGCTTCAGGAAATTTTTCAAAGGTAAAGCGGGGAATTTTCACAACACAATAATCAATACTCGGTTCAAATGAAGCATATGTCTCCTTGGTAATATCATTTTTGATTTCATCAAGGGTGTAGCCAACTGCCAGTTTTGCAGCAATTTTGGCGATTGGAAAGCCAGTCGCTTTTGAGGCAAGGGCAGAACTCCTGGAAACGCGAGGATTCATCTCAATTATCATGATCTCTCCGTCAACAGGATTTACTGCAAATTGCACGTTCGACCCACCTGTCTCAACACCGATCTCACGCATGATAGCGATTGAGGCATCACGCAGAGCCTGATACTCTCTGTCCGTTAATGTCTGCGCCGGAGCAACTGTAATCGAATCTCCAGTATGAACGCCCATGGCGTCGAGATTTTCTATTGAGCAGACAATGACGACATTGTCATTATTGTCGCGCATAACTTCAAGCTCGTACTCCTTCCAGCCGAGCAGACTTTTTTCAATCATGACCTCAGTGTTCAGGCTTAAGTCGAGGCCGACAGTGCACAACGCGTCAAGTTCCTGGCCATTATAGGCAACACCGCCGCCAGTTCCTCCAAGGGTAAAGCTCGGGCGAACAATGACGGGAAAACCGATCTCATCCCCGGCGGCTCGCGCTTGTTCAATGGTATGAACAATGGAGCTTTTGGGCACATTCAAGCCGATTTTATGCATGGCGTTTCGAAATGAATCACGTCCCTCAGCTTTGCGGATAACATCGGCATCAGCACCAAGCATTTCCACGCCAAATTTGTCCAAGACACCCATCTCGGCAAGTTTTAAGGCCGTATTTAAACCAGTCTGGCCGCCAAGGGTAGGGAGCAGTGCATCCGGGCGTTCTTTTTCAATAATTTTGGCAACCATTTCCGGGGTAATTGGTTCAATATAGGTTCTGTCGGCAATCTCCGGGTCGGTCATGATGGTTGCAGGATTAGAGTTAATCAGCACAACTTCGTAACCTTCTTCTTTCAAAGCTTTTACTGCCTGGGTTCCAGAGTAGTCGAACTCACATGCCTGACTTATGATAATTGGACCGGAGCCGATAATAAGTATTTTTTTGATGTCTTCTCTTTTTGGCATAATCTAGTACCTAATCTCTTGTTTCCTGAAACTCAGGTGTTTGTAATTGGGGTAAGCAAAATACTTGGTCATGACGTTGTCTTTCTTCTATTTCATCATCTCAATAAAACGATCGAATAAGTAAATGGAATCATGAGGGCCAGGGGCGTTCTCAGGGTGGTGCTGAACAGAAAAGGATGGATGTTTTTTGTGTCGCATTCCTTCAAGACTGCCGTCATTAAGATTTACGTGGGTCAGCTCTACTTCGTCAGGGTTAAGGCTGTCAAGATCAACGCAAAAACCATGGTTTTGTGCGGTAATTTCAATCTTGCCGGTGGCAAGATTTTTGACCGGTTGGTTTGAGCCCCGATGACCAAATTTAAGTTTGTAGGTGGTGCCACCATAAGCCAGACCAAGAATCTGGTGGCCAAGGCAGATACCAAAAATTGGTTTTTTACCGAGCAGGTCTCGGATGGTGTCGACAACACCGGGCACACCAGCGGGGTCTCCGGGGCCATTGGTTAAGAATATGCCGTCCGGGTTCAAAGCAAGTATTGATTCTGAAGATGTCTGAGCAGGAACAACTTGAATTTGGCAGCCTCGCGCAGCGAGCAGGCGAAGTTGGTTATACTTCAAGCCAAAATCAATGGCGACAACCTTGAATTTTCCAGAACCGGCACTACTGAAATTTGTCCCAGGCACAGGTCCGCTATCAGTCCAGCAGTAAGGCTCAGGGCAGGTGACTCTGCTGACCATGTCGTGACCAACTAAACCTGACCAGTCTTTGGCTTTCTGGATCAGTGCCTGGGGGTCAAGTACGTCTGTAGAGACAATTCCCTTCAGTGCTCCGGCAACCCTCGTGTGTTTGGTAATTGCTCTGGTGTCGAGACCTTCAACGCCAAGAATATTGTTTTTTGTGAGGAACTGAGCAAGGGTGGCGTCAGCGAGGTGGTTGCTGGGAATGGCGTTATACTCGCGAACCAGAAGGGCACCGGGATGAATTGAAGATGACTCCATATCGTCTTTGTTGACACCGTAATTACCAATTAAAGGGTAGGTCATCGTGACGATTTGTCCGCAGTAGGAAGGATCGGTAAGGATTTCCTGGTAACCGGTCATGCCGGTATTGAAAACAATCTCCCCGAGGGCCTCACCAGGGCCGGTAAATGACCGACCTTCAAAAATTCTGCCGTCTTCTAAGGCAACAAGCGCTTTCATAGTATTTGTCCTATTTGTTTGGTGTCCGTGCAAACATTACATTAATAAACGATGGTTGGCGATAAACTAATGAGCTAAAACATCCAGAAGTATCTTTACCTGATTGCGGGCTGCAGTTTGCTGAGCATTGGCTGTTGCCACAGCTTTCTCGTTTGCTTTGTTTAGCAGATCAGGTTTGTTTGCAAATGAGAGCAATAGATTCTTAAGTTCAAAAGAGTTGGCAACCATAAAGCCGCCGCCATTATTTTCGAGTAACGTTACAGCATCAAGGAAATCTTTCATGTGTGGTCCATAGATTGGAGCCTTCCCGTGAAGTGCTGCCTCCATGATGTTGTGGCCGCCTTTCTCGACTAAACTTCCACCGCAAAAAACAAAGGTTGCGATTGAGTATAATCCGCGTAGTTCTCCCATTGTATCAAGTAAAATGATTGAGGCGCTACGCACTTTTCCAGAGAGTAGCTCTGAAAATCTCTGGTGGTCTACCTTGAAATCATCAAGGATCTTTTGAATCTGCGCTAATCTCTCTAAATGCCGCGGGGCTAAGATCATTACTAAGCCGGGCATCGATGATACAAGTTCTAAATAAACTTCGACAAGCAAGGTTTCTTCACCGGTATGTGTGCTGCCCGCCACCAGAAGCGGTTGGTTTTCGCGGAGGCAAAGCAACTGCCTGTATCGCTGTTGGGAGCTGTCTGTGGTGTTGTAATCAGAATACAAAGTTGTATCAGGGAGACGCAGTGAATATTTAGCGTTACCAGTAACCACAATTTTATCCCGTCGATATCCTAACGCTGTATAACGCTTCTTGTCTGTATCGTTAATGACAGCAATTTTTTCAATATTTGCTAATACCTGTCGCGAAAAGTCTGCAAATCTGTTGTAATTGTTAAAAGATTTTTCAGACATTCTGCCATTAAGCAAAACGGTTCTCACTCCATTGTTGCGCAGAATCCGAATGATGTTCGGCCATAGTTCGGTTTCAAGACAAACATACGCTGTGGGCTGTAGTTTTCTTAGAAAAGCATGTACAATATGGGGCAGATCCAGCGGTGCATAAAGACAAAGGGCTTTTTCCCCCAGTTGGGCTTGGGCAACTAGCTGACCCTGGTCGGTTACGGTAGTAATTATAAAGTCAGCCGCTAGCTTCAATGCGTGGCATTCTTCAATTAATGCTTTGGCTACTTGTACCTCACCGACAGAGGCGGCGTGAAACCAGATGCGCTGTTGATGCTGCCATGACCTGTTTACTGCAAAGAAACCAAACCTTTGCTTCAGGCTATTTAGGTGTTTTCCTGTAATTAAACAGTATGGTATGAAAAAGGGTGTGGCTGCGATGATAAGCAACCAGCCTAATAAAGTGTAGATTTCATAGTACAAAAGATTAATTTACCCAATTTCCTGTCTGTTTAAGGCGTTAAGTAAAACCGCCCAATTTAAACTTTAAATGGTCTTTTCGTCAACATCATTTTGACAGTTCGTGAAAGTTTTCATCTCTTTACTTTTGCGTAGCGATCAATATACTAAGTAAGGGAACTGATTTTATCATTATAACCTCGAAGCAGGTCATTCTCAGACGGGTGAGGTTAATTTTTAGGTGGAGCCGATTGCTGCATATAAGTGAACTCTATGGAACGGACAATTAAAATATTAGCTGTCGATGATAAGCCTGCAAATTTATTTGCACTTGAGTCCTCACTTGATTTCCCTGGTGTCGAGGTTGTTAAAGCCTCTTCTGGAAATGAGGCTTTGTCGTTAGTTCTGGAAAATGATTTTGCCCTGGTTTTACTTGATGTACAAATGCCGGATATGGACGGATTTGAAGCGGCGGAATTGATGCGTTCAAATCCAGCCACGCAGCACATCCCAATTATATTTGTAACTGCCATCAGTGTTGAACAGAAGCATGTTTTTCGAGGCTATGAAGCGGGTGCCGTAGACTATCTGTTTAAACCGATTGATCCGGAAGTTCTGGCAAGTAAAGTAGCTATCTTTTGCGAACTTTTCAGGGTGAAGAGAAAGGCTGAGCTGGACAAAAAGATGTTTGAGACAACGCTGCGCTGCATTGGTGATGGCGTTGTGGCAACTGATGTCGGGGGTAAAATAACATTTATAAACCCGATTGCCGAGTTGATGTGTGAGGTGTCGGGAGAGTTGGCAGTCGGGCAAAATATCGCAGATGTTATAAGGGTTGTCGGTACCGATAACCCTTTGGGATTCATGGATATAGTTACGCAGCAAAAGGTGTGTGGATCTGATTCGAGCAAGGTTGAGTTGGAGCTACAGAAAAAAAATGACACTGTCATTCCTGTCGATTTTTCGGGTGCTCCGATTATTGATTCGTCAGGAGAGTCGCTTGGTTACATTTTTACCTTCAATGATATCAGTCAAAGAGTTGAGGCTGAAAAGGAAAGAGCTGAGCTGAACAGGAAATTACGACAATCGCAAAAAATGGAAGCAGTTGGCACCTTGGCCGGTGGTATTGCCCATGATTTTAATAATATTCTAACCCCAATTCTTGGTTATGCTGAACTGACGATTGATAAGCTTGAGGAAGATAGTGGTCTGCACCATAACATGACTGAGTTGCTTAAGGCTGCTAATCGTGCCAAAGACCTGGTGAAACAGATTTTAACATTTAGCAGGCAGCAAGAGAAACTGTTTGCCAACATGAAGATTCAGCCCGTTGTCAAGGAGACTATGAAGCTGCTGCGGGCTACATTTCCATCAACAATTGAGATTCAATCTGAAATAAGCCCGGATTGCGAGGCGATTTTTGCCGAACCGACTCAGGTTCATCAGGTGATAATGAATCTTTGTACGAATGCCTATCACGCTATGGGAGTGGGAGGGGTGTTGAAAGTGTCACTCGTCCCAGTAGTGATTTCAGATGAAGCTGATTCCCGAGGTTTAGAACCTGGTAAGTATGTCAGGCTTTCGGTTAGCGACACAGGGGTTGGGATTAGCAGTGATCTGCATGGTCGAATATTTGAACCATACTATACGACCAAAGGTGTTGGTGCCGGCACAGGCATGGGACTTGCCATGGTACATGGTATTGTCGATGAACACAAAGGACGGATTTTGCTGAGCAGCACCGTTGGTGTCGGATCAACATTTGAGGTTTATTTCCCGGTTGCAACAGGAGATTCTGTTGTTGCTTCTCAACCTCAAATAGTTGAGGCGCCTCATGGTCATGCCAATATTCTTGTCCTTGATGACGAGGAAGCAATCGTCTGTCTGGTTGGGGAGATTCTGGAGAAGTTTGGTTATACGCACAGTAATTTTACGAGCAGTGTTGAGGCCTTAGCGGAATTTTCTGCCGATCCTCAAAAATATGATTTAATTGTTACAGATCAAACAATGCCGGAAATGACAGGGGTTACGTTTGCGGAACACGTTCACCGGATTAGACCTGAAATTCCAATTGTCCTTTGCAGCGGCTACAGCACTGATGTCAATGAGAAGAATGCCGCTGACCTTAATGTTACCTATCTTGGCAAACCAGTCTGTAAAAATCTTCTTGCTACAACCATAGATGCGTTGCTGACCAAAAGAGTGTTACGCTAAGAGACAGCTTGTTGGTTTTTTCCCTGCATTTGTGCGTTATACCCCGCGGTTACAGTCTGGCCAAAGTTGTTTATGGAGTTGAAGCTGTAATCTGGCGGGAGGTTGATCTTTGAGCATCCATTCTACGAGTTGTGCAGGATCCAGCAGACCCAGAACTGGTGAAAAAAGCACTCTGCCAGAAGCTCTTGTCGATAATGAGGTATACTTGTTTATAGTCTCAAGGGCCCAGTCATAATCAGTACGTGAACTTAAGACAAACTTCACTTCATCTAAAGGGCCTAATTTGTCGAGATTGTCCCAGGCAACCTGCTGGCACATTCCGGAGTCAGGGCATTTAAGATCGATAATTTTAATGACACCAGAGGGCAGGTGGGAGATATCCAGCGAACCGTTTGTTTCAATGAGAACAGTTCGGCCTGATTTAATCAGAACTGTGGCCAGATCGACACAAGCTGGCTGTAGAAGTGGTTCGCCGCCGGTGATCTCAACAAGTGCACCGGGGTATTGATCCACAAAATTGATAATTTCATCCAGCGATTTTTCTGCACCACTCTCCTCGTACGTGTAGCGGGCATCACAATAATGACATCGCAGGTTACAGCCATGCAGGCGGATGAATACACATGGCAAGCCAGCAAAGGTCGATTCGCCCTGGATGCTGAAAAACAGCTCTGAAACCTTGAGGATTGGGCTATCCTTCACTATAGGTGACCCCGGTACTTTCGGTTTCACCCACGGTAACACTGTGAAGATGATATCGGTCAGAAGAAAGCGGGGTTTTTAAGCGATTAAAAATATGTTGGGCCAGGTTCTCTGATGAGGGATTTTTATCTAAAAAGTCGGGGTGCTGGTTTAAGTCACAATGGTCAAGGTCATCCATGACCTTTTCGACCGCCTCTTTTACCGTTCTGAAATCGATGCCCATGCCCAGCTCATCAAGCTGTGTCGCACGAACTTTTACCTCGACATTCCAATTATGGCCGTGGGGAAATTCGCAGTTGCCCGGGTAGTTTCTGAGGTGGTGGCCAGCTGAAAAATGTGTTTTTATAAATACATCAAACATGATACTCTCCATAATTATCTTGCATTATCTGCCAGGTTTTTTTAGTGTCTTGAGCTTGTTTTTTTATACCAATATAAGTACGACATCTTAAATGAGTTTTACTTTTTTTGCCAAGAAAGTTTTGTATTTTTATTCATAGAGGAGATCCTGGAAAATGGCTCGAATTGCCCCGCTCTGTGGTGTTCGTTATAACACCGACAAAATCAAGAAAATGGAAGATGTTGTTTCGCCTCCCTATGATGTAATTGATGTGCAGTCGCAGGCTGCCTTAATTGGTAAAAACCCGTATAATATGATCAATCTTGACCTGCGGAAAAGCGTTAAGGTTGACGCGCTGGCTGATGGACGCTATCAACAGGCCAGTGAGAGATTTAACAAATGGTTGGCCGAATCGGTGCTTATTCAAGATCAGCAACCTGCAATGTATCTTTATTCTACCGACTATACGACCCCGTCCGGCAAAAAATTTATTCGAAAGGGTTTTATATCGCTGGCAGGTCTTGCAGAGTTTGCGGAGGGAGTTGTGAAGCCCCATGAGAAGACCTTTCGAGGGGTTACAACTGATCGGCTTAATCTTATCGATGCCTGTAAGGCTCAGTTTAGTCCGATTTTTTCACTGTACTCGGATCCGGCTGGCGATGTAATGGCCTGTCTTGAAAAGGCCTGTGACTCAGAGCCATTATATTCTGTCAGTGATCAGGACGGCTGTAGTCATACAATCTGGGCCGTTACTGATCGTCTGGCGATAGAAAAGGTGCAGAATCTTTTTGTTGAAAAGTCAATCTATATAGCCGACGGCCATCATCGGTACACAACCTCTTTGCAGTTACGAGAGTTGATGCGCCAACGGCTTGGCTCTGTTGAACCCACAAGCCCCTTTGACTACACGATGATGTATTTCTGTGCTATGGAAGATGAGGGTCTTTCTGTTCTGCCAACTCATAGGTTGGTACGTATTCCTTATATTGCCACTGTCGACTCCCTTGTTTCCAGGTTAATGGAGAGTTTTGATGTGGAGGAACTCATGAACGGGTCTCGGGAATCATTGATCGGTGAAGTGTTGGGCCGCATGGAAGAACATGCAAGTTCGACGATGTTTGGTTTTTATCATACCGCCAGTGACCGGTGTTTTTTATTGTCCTTAAAGGATGGCGTGATGGAGCAGACTTGCTCTGCTAAGCATCCAAAATCATTGCAGGAACTTGACGTTGTCGTTCTCTCTGAGCTTGTTCTTGAATGCTCTCTTGATCTCTCAAAAGACTTATGCGAGAAAGACGGACTGATTAATTATTTTGCTGATCCAGACGAAGCCTTGGATGCGGCTGTTAAAGAAACTGCTGTTGATGACGGATGCAGTCCTGTCTTGTTCCTGATGAACTCTACCTTGGTTGAACAGGTTCGTCGAATTGCCGATGAGGGCCTGGTCATGCCGCACAAATCGACCTATTTTTACCCCAAAGTGCTTACCGGTCTGGTAATTAATAAATTGGTTGGTACAGATACCATCAAGTGAGGTTTTCGGTGAAAGGTGAAAGGTGACAGAGGGGCATAAAATCGCGACTGATAAACTGGAGCTTACCCATGACTCTCTTTTTGCCGGGAAGTTAGTCTGTTGTCAGCATCGAAATGGCTATCGGTTTTCAGTCGATGCTGTCCTGCTTGCTCATTTTATCCATCCAGCCCGGCATTCAATTCTTGATCTGGGCGCCGGTTCCGGCGTTATCTCTCTTATACTCGCATACCGTAACCCCTTGATCTCCATAACGTGCCTTGAACTTCAGAACTATTTATCTCAATTAATTAAAGCAAATATTGCCGCTAATGGCCTTGAAGATAGACTTACTTTACTGCAGGCCGATTTGCGGAAGATGGAAGGTATCTGTCCTGGCAGCTTTGATTATGTGGTCTGTAATCCCCCCTATTATAAGCTTGGCAGTGGCCGGAAAAACCCTGGCCTGGAGCAGTCAATTGCACGCCATGAAGTTCTGGCAGATCAGAAGGCTATTCTTGCAGCCTGTAATTATGCAGTTAGAACCAAAGGAAAAGTTGCTTTGATTTATCCTGCTGAGCGGGCAGCCACTCTTCTTGCCAACCTCAAGCTCTCTGGCTTAGAACCAAAAAGAGTTCAGGCGGTCTATCCTTACCCAGGCACTGACGCGACGCATCTGTTGATTGAATCAGTCAGGTGTGGAGGTGAGGGGCTCACTATTCTTGAGCCCTTTTATATCTATAACTCAAAGGACGGTGGTTATAGCGCTCAGATGCAGGCCTTATACAATGACTGATGGTTTGTGGTTTGTTTATATTGTGCGCTGTAGTGATAACTCCCTGTACACAGGGATTGCTAAAGATCTTGAACGAAGAGTTTTCGAGCATAATTCTGAGGCGGGAGGTTCGCGGTATACCAGAGCCCGGAAGCCTGTCGAAATGGTATATTTTGAGGCTGGTATTTCCCGGTCGGCGGTGTGCAAGCGCGAGAACCAGATTAAGAAAATGACTGTTCAACAGAAAAACTCTTTAATCAATACAGCTGACACCAATAAGAAACCCCTTTTGACATAGGCCAAAAGGGGTTTCTACTGCAATGGAAGCTGCCGCTAGGCTTTTTGCATCAGGCATCCCGCAGAGAGGGGACAAGCTTGTTGATTCCCCAGAACAGAACGAAGGGGGTTACAATTACTGTCAGAGCACCGAATAACCCCTCTTTATAGGTTTCCAGGTTGTGTGGAATGATTGGCAGGTCATAGTGCATGAAGCCCTCAAAGGACAAGGAGAAGGCTTGACCGCCAATAACAACATTCCAACGCATCATGAATACCCCGTAAAGGACGAGAATAAGCGCTACGACCATTCGTTTGATTGATGGTTTCGGAATGAGTAAAAGAATGAAGGGGATGAGGTTTCCAAAACCATATTGCAGAATAAAGATTTTGGTGAAATCCGTATCAAACATGACGTCTCGCAGTATGTCCCAGGATTTCATTGCAGTGTAGCCGCGGAAAATCAGATCCAGCAGCTCCAAAGAGATAGCGGCAATCAAAAAGCCAAGCAGGTATCGGCTTGTTTTGGTGATGACATCTATCTCGACACCACCCAGTTCTTTAACGGATTCATCTCCCCGACCTTTGGCCAGCTTTGCTCTAAATTTCTTCCACTCCATGATGATGATATAGGTCAGCATGCAAAGGGCAATACCAGATACAACTGCTGACATGATGAATATTACCGGCATTAACGGTGACATCCAAAGGGCATTGGCCTTAACAGAACCAAAGATAAAACCGGCATAGCCGTGCAGAAAGCAAGCTACAGGTATTCCGATGCCAGCTAAGATCTTAACCCCTTTTTTGTCAATTGCGATTGCCCTGTCACTTGTGTCGAATGCCCCTAATGTCAGTACTGTATAGGTGAAATACTTAAGAACATTGGCAAAGCCTTGTTTGCCCTTTAAAGCATGTGACTGATCGACAAAAAACTTCCGGTAAACAAACCATATTTCGCTTAAAACAATCATGGCGTAGGTTGAAAAAACGATGCCAAAGGCTGCAATTGCAGAGGTGAAGTGTGGTGTGAACATAACGTTCAATCCGCGAAAGGGCTGTAGCAGGTGCATCTGCAACGGCATCATAGCTGTGGGTAACAGGGCCAGGGAGAAGACCAGAGAAAAGCGGGCAATGCCGCGCAGGTCTTTTTGGCCGAAAACGTGATAAAGGGATGATAATACGAAAGCTCCGGCAACCAGACCGGTCATGTAAGGATACATGACGATTTGAATACTCCAGTATATGAACTCATTGGGGTAGACAAACAGCTCTTTAATCGTCCATTCCATTCCGTGTACAATTATTTCTTCCATAGTTTCTACCTCACTCGTTCATCAAGGCCAATATAATAGACCTGTGGTTTTGTTCCGTATTCGTCTTTTAAAATACCCACCCTCTGGGTCATAATGGTGTGAGTGACCGGATCATCTGGATCCTTTAGGTTGCCCATTAGACGTGCGCCAAAAGAACAGGCTTGGACGCAGGCACTTTTCAGCCCCTTATTGATGCGATGATAGCAAAAGGTGCATTTATCGGCGACTTTATCTACTGGATGAAAGAATCTGGCGCCATACGGACATGCCATTACGCAATAGCCGCAGCCAATACACCATTTTTTGTCGACCAGCACGACACCATCTAAGGTCTGGTAGGTTGCGCCAACGGGGCAGACTTGGACGCAGGCCGGGTTTTGGCATTGATTACAGAGTTTGGGTAGAAAAAATGCCTTGGTGATGTCGTCTGGGTTGATATCCTGCTCACGAATTGTGGGGTCGGTATATCCATCACGGCCACCGTGTGGTGTGTCAATATGTGACTTGCCGTCCTTGGTGATAACATAGCGTTCAACCCAGGTACGAGTTACCGGCACGTTGTAGGGGATCTCATTTTCACTTTTACAGGCCTTTACGCAAAATCCGCAGCCCACACATTTTTGAATATCGACTAAAAATACCCACCGCACTTTATCATTTCCTATCGATGCCTTTGCCTCGGCGGGGCTCAAGGTTTTGAATGCGGTTAGAGGTAAGGAAGCTACAGCGCAACCGGCAACTGCAGTTTTAAGAAATTTTCTTCTGCTTGTGCTCATTGCATCTCCTCCAGGTTAGGGTGATGGGGATTGTGGCAACTGATGCAGTTTTCACCTGGGTTATGCTCAATGGGGTCTACCGCTGGCATATCGGCACGGTTACTTTGTGGATACGGCAGAAAGGCGTGGCATCTAAGACAGAGTAGCCTATCGACTTCAATGGAAAGTTTTTCGGGGTTGTCTGGGTGGTCAATTGCCGGGCCGTGACAGTTTTCACACTGGATTATTTTATGGGGTGACGTCAGGTTTTCTTCAACTTTTTCTTCGTGGCACTCGCGACAGTACTCTTTTCCCTGATACTTGACCTTAAACTCTTTCCATTCGTCAATACTGCTTTTTCGGTGAAACCCGTAGGTAAAATTTTTACCATGTACACCGAAGTCGGAAGGAACAACGTTGGCCCTGACAGTCAAAAGAAGAGCTACAGCGCCTATCGCCACTAAAAATGGCCTCCAGGCATGATTCCCCATACGACACCTCCTTGGTTTGAGTCAATGTTTTAAGCTATTTGTAGAAAAACATTTCTTGACATGAAAAATAATCTATGGCAGACAGTCCTATACCACACTGTGGTGGTTGGCACAATAGATGGCTCGTGAAAAATGTGCAAGTGTTAAATTTGATTTTCTGAATATTTTTCAATCATACCTACAACCCGTATGGGGGGGGAGATGCCGCGAGAACAAAAATCACTTGAAAATCAGATCGAATGGCTTGCTGATGAGATATTGATACTGAAAGAAAGTTTGATCGGTCTAACCGGCAGGATGGAGGCATTGGAGCGTGGAGGTGTTCTGCCTGAAAGTGCCACGTCGGCCCGTTCCCATGAGCAGATATCACCGATTAATTCAGCTAACTTACCTGAAGAACCAGGCGCTGAGGAGTCGTGGTCGAAACTCTCTCAGGAAGTGCTTTTACCCCGAATAGCTGCAGTAAGTTTTATGCTGGTGATTGCCCTTCTGCTGCGTACTGCTACTGACAACGGTATGGTTGCCCAGGTGGCCGGGTCAATTGTTGGCTTTACATATGCGACAGGTTTAATAGGCGTTGGATGTTTTATGTACCGGAAAGAGAACCGATTGGCACCTGTTTTTCCTGCCTGCGGTGTTTTACTTCTTTTTTCAATTATCTATGAAACTCACTCCTATTTTTTGGCAGACTCTGTCCAATATGCTTACATCCTCTTAGTCGTTGTTGAAATTAGTATCGCTTTTATTGCTGTTCGGTGCAGAGCTGCTGTTCTGCTCTATATAGCGGTTTTTGGCTCGACCGTGGTGGCAGTCGCCCTTGATTATGCTAATATGGATTTTACCATGGTTGCCTGTGTGGTTATTGTGAATGCTGTTGTCGGGCATCTTGCAGCTCGTTATCAGATAACGACAAAACTTCGCTGGTATAGTTTGTTGTTCGCACTTATTGTCTGGACGCTGTGGACCTACAAACTTAATTTTATTATGGGCAATACTCCCGATCTTGCCGGAGAGATGGGCTTACCATATTTTCTGCCTCTTTTATTTGGACTCTGGGCCTTTTACATATATACATCTTTGTGGAAAACTCTGACCAAAGCTAATGAGTTCGGGGTGTTCCATACTTTTTTGCCAGCAGTTGTCAGCGGTTGCACTTTTTTTGCCGCCAACGGTGTACTCAAGCCATGGGTGGGCCAGCAGCGGCTAATCGGCTTTGCGACTGTTCTGGTCTCGGCTGCTTTTATGGCCTTAGTTGCCTGGCTGGCAAAACGTCAGGAGAATGATATCCCCGGTGGTAAAGAGTTTGTTACAGCGGCCACAGTACTTTTAATTCAAGGCCTTGCGGTATCGGTTCCACCTCTGTGGGCGTTACCTGTCTGGGTGGCTGCCGCCGGGGCCTTAACTATTCGTTCTAGTCAATGGCACAGCGGTGGAATACGAGTTATTTCATATCTGTTCCAGATGTTCATTCTGGCTTTTGCTATAAAAAATGGTGTCTTCACGGTTGGTAGCACAGCCTGGTTAAGCGGGGCGCTGACCGCTGCACTTTTATCGGCGATGACCTTATGGCTCTTTAGCTGGTGCAGAACTCACCAACCTGAATTTAAGAGTACGTTTTTTGGTCTGTTTGATAAAAAGGACTATAGCGCGGTGGTTCTCTTGATCATTGGGCTTTTTGAGGCCTATGTTGCAGCCCGTTTTCTGGTGGGGCGCTTTACTGTAGGTTTATCTGACCCGGAAAATGCCTTTTACTGCGCGCAGAGTGTTGTTTTAAACTCTGGAATAGTAATCCTGCTTATAACTGGACTAAGATTGAGAAACAAGGAGATACTTGTGGTGGCAGGCTTTGTGGTGTTGGTTGCAGCCTTTAAGGTCTTTTTGTTTGATCTGCTGAGGACAGACGGAGTTCCCCTGGTCTTAAGTGTTTTTTCATTTGGGGTGGTGGCTGCGACTAGTTCCGTGGTTATGAGAAAATGGTCTGTGGTCAGGAAGAACATTGAAGTAAGCTGAAACTCTGAAACGTAAATCTTAAGGGGAAAGTAGTTCTGCCAGCTGTTTTTGGGCAAATTCAATGCTCGGATCAAGCGCCAGGGCCGTTTCAAAGTTTTTGATCGCTTGCTCTTTATCGTTAAGTTTATGGTAGTTAACGCCAAGATTAGCATAGTCAATTGCAGAAGACGGGGCCAATTCAACCGCCCGAGTAAAATGATCTACGGCTGCGGAGAAGTCGTCTAGTTTATAGCTGCAGACGCCGATCATATTGTGAAGGTCGGGCCGTTCATCATCAAGGGCAAGGCCCTTCCTTAAAACATCAATGGCGGCTTTAAATTTGCCTTGATCCTGCAAGCAATTTCCCATGTAAGAGTAGATGTATGGAATGTCCTCCTCTTGGGGGTTCAGATTGAGGGCTCTTTCCAAATGCGGCATGGCTTCGTCGAATTTCCCCAAGGTATGAAGATTTCTGCCGAGATAAAAATCGATATAATAGGCATCTGGAAGAAGTTTTTGCATCGTTACAAGTTGGTTACTTGACTCAACCGGATCAGGAGTACGTTCAGCAACCAGCTTAGCAGCAAAAAGACCAACATTATTAATCATGGATCGTTCTCGGAAATGGGCGCCTGGAACGATTGTGTAGATGGCTGGAATCTGCAGTTTGTCATGCATGGTGTTGAGTAGATATACTTCCATGTCGCGCTTTTTAAGAGCAGAAAGCATGCTCTCTATCTCAACTTTCATATTGTCATTAGTCAGGTCAGCCATAGCATCGAGGCGAATTTTAGAACCTGGATGGGTCACATAGGTAATTTCATCCATGGAAAGGGGTTTTGGTAAACCACTGGCAACGTAATTGGCATTTGAATGAAAATCACCAGCGAGTTGAGCGACCTCGGTGATGGCTCTGATAAGTGCTTTAGTCGGGTTTGGTGTTGTACCGGCCGTGTAAACAATCTCACTGGAGCCAGGGAAGGTGTTTCTGTCGATACCAAGGGCTGCGATGGTTGGTATGCCGGTGTCCAAGGTGAAATCATTAAGGTAAAGTTCGATGCCGTTGCGAGTGAATTTATTGACAAGATCAAGGGCAACTTTATCGTTGATGCTCAAGATATCGACTGCCGGAGTCTTGATCTTCTGGTGGGTAATTAGAGCACAGACATGACGTTCGACAATTTCACAGATACCCTGACTGATCGCCTCTTCGTAAGTATTACCAGCAGAAGGGCCGTTAAACTCATTGATGGCAAAAAACCAGCTGAAGGGTACCAGCAGTTCTTCACTCTGGTTAAGGTGGGTGGCCCATGTCCACTGAATGGGGATATCCTGGATAAGCTGTTCGAGAAGGCCAATGTCAGTATTAACGTCATGTACGGACTTCAGCAGATTTTCAAGGGGCATTACCGGAAAGTCCATTGACTTAAGATTGGCGTAGCGCTCGGTAATGAAGTTGTTAGGATTTTTAATAAAGCTGAAGAAGCTGAATCGTTCACCGAGTTCCATACAGGCACTGGCCTGAGACTGCTCGGGGGTACTGCCTTTGCCCATCTGCTTTTTGTTGCCGATAATATCACGGGCATCTTTGCCGCAGACACTGAAATAAACTGGGATATCGAGCCTGCCGGTGTCAATGCGTTTCACCTCGCGAAGAATATCTAAGTCAACCTCTTTGAGCTTGTTTTTGAATCGATTAACGGTCTCTGTTGGATCACAAACTTTATCCTGGTCAAATGTATAGTGTTTAAAGCAATCAGTTAATCGAATCGGTTTCTTTTCCATTGTTTTCCTCGTTCAGTACTGTGTAATCTTAATATCTATGGTTATTGTTGTGGCACAGAGTGGTACAACATAAACCGTGGGGCAGGAAACTGCAATTATTTTGTTGCGAGGATATGTTGATTAAGACGAAAAAAAGAAACTGTCGAGTTAACGCAAGGGTGGATTAAAATAACCGAACTTTAAAAAGGGGAATAGTTGTTTGAGCTTTGCCAGCCAGGGTAGAATGCCCATGGCAGATGATGTAAGTGGCTGATTGACTGTTTCCAGATACCAGTCTGGATCCATGTTGAGATTGCGGAGTTGGATAAAGTCAGGGCGGCACTCTTCAATGAGCGCGCAGAGGGCGTCAAATTCGGGGACGCAGTCGGTAAAGCCTGCGAAAAGAAAATAATTTAGAGAGACAAAACGATCATGTTTTTTCATGATTTTTATTGATTGTTTAACGCTGTTCAGGTCAAACCCTTTGGGTCGGTAGTAAAGGCTGTGCTCATGAAGTCGGGCACTGTTCAGGCTTGCCCGGATACTATCGAGTCCAGCTGCGGCAAGCATCTCAATCTCATCGGGTAAACTGGCGTTGGTGTTAAGGTTGATGGTCCCCTTGCTGGTGCTTTTACGTATATGCCGGATAGCGTTTTCAATAGTTTCGGCCTGTAAAAGGGGCTCTCCCTCACAACCTTGTCCGAAACTGACGACAGCTTTTTTAACTTGAGCAAGGTGTGGTATAGCAATTTCGCCGATTTCTTGAACGCTGGGCACAAATTTAATTCGTTCTTGGGTGGAAGGGCAGCAGCCGGAAGGTTGCAGAGAGATACAGCCGACGCATCGGGCATTACAGGTTGGCGATGTGGGTAGTGGTGCTTCGTGGCGGCCCAGAAAAAAATTCTTGGCCGCAGGACAGCTATACGTCAGGCAGCATTTGCCAAGATGTTGAATTAAACGATTGCCGGGGTTGGCTTTTAAAGCACGCTCGGTATTCTTCTGGATTTCCCTGAGATCAAAATGGGCGATCTCCTGTCTTGGGCTGGGATCACTTCGAAAAGCTGACACCCAGAATTGACCGTCATGCCAGCCAACAGCGGTATAGGCAAAGAGGGGTAATGGTATAGGGGAACTATCATCTTTTTCGTAGGCGGCAAGATGAATTGCTGTGTGTGCCGGTGAAATAAAGGCAGCAACCGCCTGGATACCATCCTCAACTGCATATGGATTTTCGGCCAGTTTAGCAGCTTCGATATCATCTGGCGCAAAACCAACTGGGAGACGGTTGGGCAAAACAAAAATTTCACTCCCTTCCGGGAGGGGGATCAGCTCAGAAAGTTTTGGCTGGCAGAAGCTATACGCGCTTCTGCCGGCCATATTTAGTTCCGGGAACTCTTGAATTTCTCCACGGCTATTGGCAAATAGCAAACATGGCATTTGGTTTGGATGTTGTGTCGCCATGCTCTCAAAGGCTGTAATTAATGACGCGGCCTGATTTTATCCAACACCGAGTCAACAACTCTGTATATCTCAAGGTCATCACCGAAAATATCTTGAACTGAAGGGTGTTCAACAACATCTTCGATAATGTATTGGGTGATGTAGAGGCTTACGAGGTTTGCATTACCAACCAAACTGCGAATCGGTGCAACTTTAAACTGCATTTCAAACTCTTCAAGATCAGCAATCTTGCCAAAGAGTTTTTCGAAGAGTTCGCGCAAGGCTTGCTCTGAATTGGTCTCAACAATTTTATTGTCGAGAAGTTTTTGAACGAGTTTCATTGATAGCTCGCCAGCATATTTGTAGCATGCCTGAAGCATAATTCTCCGTTCACGATCACGCTCCCTATCTATCGAGTCCGAAGCCTTTATTTGAGATCCATATGGATTGTGTGCTCTTGCCATGCCTTTTTTCTCCCTATTACATAATTTGGTAGATGATTTTTGCCCTAAAGTAATTGATTCTAAGAAAAAATTAAAGTAAAGGGTTGCGTTTTGTTAAATAAAGATTTTATTAATGGAAAATTCGAGTTGTGAGCCAGGCGGCCTTGCTGGTCTGATCGACTCATGAGCCGCTGTACAACCTTTCAAAATCAAACAGTTTTCACGGAGATTAATAATGACCAGCGCGGCAAATGTACAGAAAAAAAGTATGACTATTCTTATTCCTGAGGGGCTGGTTCCGCTAGCAACTCTTAATGCCGTAAACGATCTTGTCGAAAAATATGGTTTGCAGGTGTATCTGTCCACAGCTCAGAATCTGCGAATTCTTAATTTTAAAGATGAAGACGAGGAGGCTATAAAGAAGGCTTTAGCTTCTGTAGGCGCGGTGTTTAAAGGGCCGGGTAAATTCCCTCTGCCCAGGGTATGTGTCGGTGAAAACTATTGTAAGTTAGGTGTTGTTGATACCTTTGCCCTGTCAAAAAAAATAACTGCTAAATTTGGTGGGAGGACCGGGGTTAAGCCAAAATTTAAGATTGCGGTTTCAGGCTGTCCCGCATCTTGTGCTGGCACTCATACCACTGATATTGGCGTTAAGGCTACTCGTTCAGGGTATGAAATTTATGTAGGGGGTAAGGGGGGCGCTATTCCGAGAACCGGTCGGAGAATCGCAAAAGGGGCAGATGAGTTCAAAGTTCTTGAAGTTATCGAAAGGGTTGTCGATTTTCATGATCAGCATACAACCAAGAAGCAGCGGATGAGCAAGGTGATAGATCTCCCGGATTTTCCCTACCCTGAGGTGTGATATTGGCTTTTACATCCTAGATGTCGAGGTCGTCATAGAGGTCGGGGTAAAGCTTTTTAGCACAGGTTGGGCAGATGCCGTGGGTAAATTCGGCATCAGTTCTTTTTTGGATATATTCGTCAACCTTGCTCCACTTACCTTCTGCATCGCGAATTTGTTGGCAGGATGAACAGATCGGCAGTAATCCACTTAACGTTTTGACCTTATTTATCGCGGCTCTCAGCTCATCGATCAGCAGCTTATTCTCTTTTTCTGTTTTTTGTCTTACGGTTATTTCCTTCTCCAGTGCTTCGTTAACCTTTGTGAGTTCTTTTGTGCGCTCAGAGACTCTGAGCTCAAGGTCTTCATAGGCATCCATAAGTTTTTGTTCGGCGAATTCTCGAGCCTGTATATTTTTACTCGCCTGTATAATTGCCCAGACAACAGCTCCTAACAGCAGAACTGAAATCATCAGGGTTGAGATTGTTATCTGGTTAATATGAAAAGCGAGCTGTGAACGTTTCTCTGTAATGTCGTAATAAATTTCAAAAGCACCGGCAAAGGTTTCATCGTGCATGATGGGGACATAGACCTCAACCACGTCAACCGGCATTGTTTTACCCTCAAGCGAGCTTTTGTCTTTATGCACAGTTTTCGTGTAGAGCTGGCCTTTGGCTACAACGGTGTGAAAATATTCACGGGTGTTGACGGTGCCAATGTCTCTAACGTCAGAAGAGTGGAGTATTTCTCCTTTGGCGTCGAATAGTTTAATTTTGATGATATGAAAATCATTTTTAACTTTGCTGAAAGCCTTAAGGGTTTCCGGGGTAAGAGAAGCCCTGTTCACCGGGCGGTGTTTTGTGAAAAAACTATGGCTGAGGTGTTGACCGAGTTTAGCTGCGTCATTTTCCGTATTGTTTATGATGAACTGGTTAAACGATGGTTCTACATAAAAGATGATGTAGAGCGGGAAAATAACTACTGCGGTTACCGTTATGATAATGATGCTTGATAATATGTTTGAGATGTGAAGTTTCATTGTCTGTTGTTTTGTGTTCTAAATCTATCGACCCTTCTTGACAGCAATATGGAGGAATAGTAGTGTGGCTTCTATTTTATTAATAGTTGACAAGTTAAATTTGTGAAAAGTGATTGGTTTTAAATGCTGTAATTATTTTACGCAGGATAAAATATAAACGCCATATATTAACGATACAATTTATCAAAATTTTTACTCACTTTTTTTAGGAACAGATATTCTTACAGGTGTACTTTATGAATCATGAAATAGTTGATGTGATAATTGTTGGCGCAGGCCCGGCGGGATTACAGGCAGCCTTGCACGCGGCACGTAAAAAAACCAGCGTTATTGTTCTTGGTAAAAGCGCTAATAGCGCTATCTACCCAGCACATGTTGAAAATTATTTAGGTGTGGATGGAGTAGCGGATGGTGCTGATTTGCTTGCTATTGGTGTGGGGCAAGCCAAGAGGTTTGGCGCTCAGGTTAAAGAAGAGGATGTCTTAGGCATAGAGCAGAGTGGGGCTTTGTTTGTCGTAAAAACCGATTCAAATGAATATCTGGGGCGAACCCTGATTCTTGCCACTGGAACATCACGAAAGAAACTTAAGGTTGAAGGCGAAAAAAGACTTTTTGGCCGTGGTGTAAGCTATTGTGTTGATTGTGATGCCAATTTTTATCGTAATGCAAAAGTTGCTGTTGTCGGTAATGGCAGTGCTGCTGTTGATGGAGCTCTAACTCTGTTGGGATATGCCGCAGAAGTGAGTCTTATTACCAAGCAGTTAACCGTCTCAGCGGAGTTAGAGAAAAAACTTCTAGCTAGCGATGTCAGAGTTAAAGAGGGTAGGTGGGTAGAAAAAATTCAGGGTGAAAACGAAGTGGAGTCGGTGCTGCTTGATGATGACAGCGTGCTGCTTCTTGACGGGGTTTTTGTTGAGCTGGGAGCCAAAAGTGCTGTTGAATTAGCAGTGAACCTCGGAGTTATGCTGGATATGGAGACTATGACCCATATTGCAACCAATAAGAAGCAGGAAACAAATATTGCCGGAATTTACTCCGCGGGTGATATCGCCGGACAACCCTATCAAATGGCTAAAGCTGTAGGGGAAGGGTGTGTGGCAGGGTGGGAAGCAGCCAATTACGCCAATAAACAAAAACGTGAGGAAATGGCCGATTAGGAGGTATTTCTGAATTATCGCTAATTTTCCACAATAAGCTCACCATTACCAGAGGTTTTTATCGGTGAGCAATGATTTCTAACGGTTATAATTGGACAGTAAGGAGTTTTTATGGTTCTCCGGATTAGTGTGTTGTTATGAGTCCAGCGCAATACTTATTTTAGAAATAAAAGAGAAATAAAAGACGAAATAAATATATGTCAAAGTAAGTCAATACACACAATTTCCTAATAAGCGAGTCTGAAATGTTTGGAAAAGTCGCAATCCCTGAGTGAGATGTGAAAGTCAAGATCTCTCCTTCAGGTCTTGCCAAATCCACTACTACAAGAAGTAAAGATGCTCCATGAGCGAATTAACAAATTAGTTTTCTTGCATGCCACATTTTCAGAGGCGCTGTTCCCGACAATTTGCTTCCAAAAGAGGTTATTAACCTCTGGGAATCCTACACCTGTTGATCTCTGCCGACCACATCTTCACCAAATTATCATTTTCGACTAGACATCAAGGGGACTTTTTGCTTCATGGGTAGATTCACTGTTGCGCATCGGTGAACAGTGTTATATATTGTAAATATGATTAAAAGTTTTAAGCATAAAGGGTTGCAACGGTTTTTCTCAACCGGAAGCACTTCAGGGATTAACCCTAAACATGCTCCAAGATTGGAAGAACGATTACAGGCTTTGCATACAGCTATAACCATTGATGATATGGATTTGCCAGGATGGAGACTACACCCACTTAAAGGTGACCTTTCTGGTTTATGGTCAGTCATTGTAAGCGGTAATTGGAGAGTTGTATTCGAATTTAAAGATGGTCATGCTTATGTGGTCAATTATGAGGACTATCATTGAAAACTGGGAGGTATAAAATGACGATCCACCAACACAACCCTCTGCACCCAGGAGTTTTCATCAAAAGGGTATATTTAGAGCCTTTTAGTGTCGGTTCAAACGAGTTAGCCAGAAAACTCCAAGTAAGCCCTGGGTTAGTCAGCCGTTTACTCAATCGTAAAACAGATGTTTCCCCGACGATGGCCCTGAAACTATCAAAGGTTTTGGGCCGTTCACCTGAAAGTTGGTTGCTGATGCAAGACAACTACGATCTTTGGAAAGCACGAAAAGAGATTGACTTGAGCAACTATGAAGGTATCGCTTTTGCAGTTTGAAAAAGATTCTTTTTAAGAAACATCGGAAGATTGTCACACTTCAAAAGATGATTCAACATGAAATCCTTCCACAAACAAGCTTACTTGGGCGGTATAGATGTGCTTTTCAGGTCTTGTCCAATTTCCAGACTTCAAAAAAGCAAACTCCTCCATGAGTAGATTTTCAGGCAGGAAAATTATAAAAAGAAATAATTAAAGCTGAATTTTTAAAGTTATAACATGCTCAAAACGTTTGAAAAATGCCAAGTTTTGAGTAATTGAAAAATGAAAACCCCCTCAAAAAAGATTTCATCATGAGTAAAGATATGACCGGCAGGTCTTGTCGATTCAACTACTCCCAAAAGTCAAAACTTTTATCTATACAGCTTGTTTTTGAGGTGATAAAATCGTCAACAGGAAGTTCCGGAGACTTTCTACTTGACACAATCACCGAACAACACACTAATCCGGATAGCCGTTTTTATTTGTATATAAGATGAAAAATCCCCCGTAATCCCCATGGAAATGGGGATTACGGGGGATTTTGTGAAGGCGTGGATTAAATCATATTTGTCGCTGCTTGAATATCTAAATCCGTTCGCAGGACATTAAGTTTGTTCCTGGTCAAAATCGCTTCAAAAATATCACTTCTATTGTGTTTCGGAAGATTGGCGCTAATCAGGTTTATTATGACCACTGATGAACACTATATGCAGCTTGCCTATGCGCAGGCCCAACTGGCGGCTCGACGAGAAGAAGTACCCGTCGGGGCAGTTCTGGTCGGGGGAGAGGGAGACGTTCTTGCTCAAGATGGTAATCGCTCAATTGAACTGTCAGACCCAACTGCCCACGCTGAAATTCTTGTCCTGAGAAAAGCTGCCAGTCAGCTTGCCAATTATCGTCTGCTTGCCACTACTTTGTACGTTACTCTCGAACCCTGCGTGATGTGCAGTGGCGCATTAATCAGCGCCAGGGTAACTCGTCTGGTATATGGAGCCGCAGATCCTAAGGCTGGGGCAATCGTCAGTAGATATAGGGTTGGTTCTGATGGTATGCTTAATCATAATATAACTGTGAGCGCAGGTCTTATGGCTGAAGAGTGCGGACGACTGTTAACCGAATTTTTTAAGGCCCGGCGTTAATCTTTTTGCCGAAGCGCCGCACAGACGAAAAAACTCAGGGCCCTGAGTTTTTTCGAGGTAGACCCCCCCTGTCTATACGAGAGTTTCCGTTGCGGCACTCACTGCTTAGTGACGCTGTTCACTTTGCAGTTGCAGCAGAGATTTGACCTGAGACATGGTAAGAAAATTTCTTTTTATGGCTACCTCACCGAATTTTCTATCGTCACACTCCTGACAGAACAAGATTTGCTTGAGCTCCTGTGGGGTTATCCAATTGTTTTGCAGGGCAAGTTGACCGATGTCGCTATCTGTATTGATCTGTCTGGACGAAGTTGCCTCTACGATATCAGCACCCTCTTCTTCAGGGCTGAATAGCTCCCTTTTCACATTGATAATCCAGGCCGGAATCGAAATCGCAAAAAAGACAACCGCAGCAATTATCATCCTTTCAACCATGAATCCCTCAGCCGTGACGCCGAAAGGGTAGGCAAGCAGTGCAAAGTAAAAGAGAGATAAGACAACACACGTTGCTGTTTTGTAAATACTTCTGTGGATGTGTAGTTTTTTCATGGCCTCTTCCTCCTCGTATTGGTGGTTGTTTTTTTAATAATTGCCGTCATGTCTTTAACAACCCTGTCACAAGTTAACCTTTGCAGTCGTCATGCCATAACTCATAAAAACAGTGCGTCGATTTGCCGCACATTCAAAAATGTATCCGATAGTGTGAGTGTATGGAGTAAAAATGACGGTCTGAAAGGAACTTTTCCAGTATATTTTTTCCAGTTATCTTTGATTTATGAAGAGAATTAGCTACACTGATATGTATGAGGTCAAAAAGGAGTCCGACCTCGATTGTGCGAAAGATCGAGATCTTCTACCACCGACCTGAATATTTCATGGGGGTGATAAATGTTATTAAATGGAATGAAAGTGGATCATAGTCAAAACAATATCAGTAGACGAATTTTAAATTCAATTACAGAAGGTGTGTTCACTGTCGACAGCGAGATGAACATAAATTTCTTCAATAAGTCCGCTGAACGTATCACAGGCATAATGCATGAAAATGCCGTTGGACGAAAATGTTTTGATGTGTTCAGGGCGAACATCTGTCAGGCTGCGTGTGCTCTGAGGCAATCGTTAAAAACTGGACAGGATGTTGTCGAACTTAAGGTTGAGATATTAAACAGCAAAGGATGCAAAACGCCTCTCATTATAAACACCTCAGTTTTAAAAAATGATGCTGGTGATATAATAGGTGGGGTCGAAACGTTTAGGGATATTTCAGCCATCGAGGTTTTGCGTAAGGAGGTTTCCAGAGGTTATGTCTTTGATGACATAATCAGTAAAAATTATAAAATTCAACAGATACTATCGACACTCCCTGATATTGCAGAGAGTGGCAGCACTGTGCTTATTGAAGGGCCCAGCGGAACAGGGAAAGAGTTGTTTGCCCGCTCAGTCCATAACCTGAGTAAGAAAAGAGGCAAGTTCGTGGCGCTTAACTGTGCTGCTTTGCCGGATACCTTGTTGGAATCCGAACTGTTTGGCTATAAAAAGGGCGCTTTCACGGGTGCAAAAACTGATAAAAAGGGTCGATTCGCACTGGCTGAAAATGGAACCATCTTCCTTGATGAAATTGGTGATATCTCTCCTGCCCTGCAATTACGACTTTTGCGTGTATTGCAGGAAAAAGAGTATGAACCGTTAGGTGGTACTGAACCAGTCAGAACAACTGCCCGGGTAATTGCTGCCACCAATAAGAATTTAAAAAAGTTGGTTTCTAAGGATAAGTTTCGCGATGACCTTTTTTTCAGGCTTAATGTTATAAAAATTGTTCTGCCGACATTGGCCCAGCGCAAGGAAGACATCCCTTTGCTAGTTGATCACTTTGTTAACAAATACAACCATTTAAAGCAAAAAAATATTGAATCAGTGTCGCCTGAGGTTCTTAACGCCTTTATGTCCTATGCCTTTCCGGGCAATATCCGGGAGCTGGAAAATATTATCGAATTTTGTTTTGTGTTATGCCATGGGCGTCAAATTGAGATGGGGCATCTGTCGGCGGAGTTTCTTGAGTCAATAGTGGAAGAGGTTCCAGAGCTTGGAGATGATGAGATGGTTTCACCCCTTGCCAACCACGAGGGCAAGGTGATTCTTGATATGTTGCAGAAGTATGGCGGTAATCGTGAGGATACTGCCAGATATCTTGGGATTTCAACAACCACACTCTGGCGGAAAATGAAAAAATATCATATCCATTTTCCGGTCTATCGCAAGAAACAGAGTGATTTGTATACTTGAGTTGAAACGTGTGCATATAGTCAAATTGTTGCATTGTTGCAGAGTATTGCATTGCACAATTTCAGAAATGAAAGATAAGGCAGCAATTTAACTGCAATGGTCCTGATTTTTTCGCAGCTAGTGAACTCTATACTGATCTGTCAGATATGTGCATGGTTGTTTCAACGGCTTTGATGGCGTCTGCGGCGGAACTTGTTATGCCCCCAGTGTACCCCGAGCCTTCGCCGATTGGATAGAGGTTTTTGGTTGAGACGGATTCATAGTTCTCGTTACGTGTAATTCGAACTGGAGAGGAAGTTCGGGTCTCAGAGCCGAACAAAATGGCTTCATGTGAGATAAATGACGGGACCTCTTTGTGCCATAGTTTAAAAGCAGCTGTCAGTTGTTCACAGACAAAGGCAGGGAGTAAATCGTTCAGGTCTGCGGCTACAACGCCCATTTTATATGATGATGTTTGCAGGTCGGCAGGCTGCTTTTTGTCCAGGAAGTTCATTAAGTTTTGAGCTGGTACTTTCCAGTTTTGCCCTCCTGCTTTAAACGATTTTCGTTCAATATCTTTTTGAAACTCGATTCCAGCTAAAGGATTAACAGATAGATAATCATCTGTCCGGCAACCGATCACCAGACCTGCATTGGAGAATGGCGACGACCTGTGGGAGTAACTCATTCCATTTAAAACAAGAAGGCCTTGGGATGAGGAGGCGTTGATTATCTCACCACCTGGACACATGCAGAATGTATAGACACCACGGCGCATAGTCCGATTTGTATAATTTAAGGAGTAGGTGGCAGCCCCAAGCCCGGGGAACTTGATATATTTGCGGCCATAGCGCATGGAGTTGATCGTCTCAACCGGATGTTCAATGCGAACACCAACTGCAATCGGTCGCTGTTCAATGGTAACACCTTTTTCATACAACATTTTGACAGTATTTCTGGCAGAATGTCCCAAGGCAAGAAAGATATTTGAAGAAAGATACTCCAAGTTATTATTGATTATAACTCCTGATGCCTTGTCGTTAGAAATAAGGATATCCGTCATTTTGGAACTGTAATGTAACTCACCGCCACGATCTAAAATATACTGCCTTATATTACGGACAATTTTACATAAAACATCAGTTCCAAGGTGAGGTTTACTGATGTAGGCAATCTCCTGTGGTGCTCCAAATTTAATAAAGGTTTTGAGAACCCTATCAACATAACTTGAGTTATTGTTGCGCCGGGAGAACAGTTTGCCGTCGGAGTAAGAACCGGCTCCACCTTCCCCAAATTGAATATTCGATTCAGGGTTCAGCTCTCTTTCTTTTATGAATTTTTGAACATCAAGGGAACGCTCGGCAATTTTTTTGCCGCGTTCAAAGATTATGGGCTTAAGGCCTAAGTCGATAAGTTCAAGAGCAGCGAACATTCCGGCAGGGCCAAATCCGACGACTATAGGGTTTTTGTCTGGTGGGCAACCGATTTGTTTAGGGGGCGGTAAGTGATCGGTATAAACCGGAAAAGCCTGCCAGTTATTATGAGAATCAGGAAGTCGAACTACCAGTGACAGTTTGTAGAAAAACTGTTCCTGGTCACGAATATCAAGAGATTTGCTGAGGATTTTTAGAAGAGCAAAACCATTATTTTTATGGAGCTGTTTTGAGGCGGCCTTTATGTATTCAGTGATTCCATCTTTTTCGATGGGAATTTTAAATGAGAGTATTAAGTCCAAAAATAAGCCTTTTGTGAGAATTCGTACAATTGTACAGTGCCAATGAAATTATTCGGTGCAATAGCATTTTAATGCAATGCACTTGGTGTATTTTTGTCGAAGTTATTGTATCATTTTAAATGAAAATAGATAAAGGCCTTCGCTTTTATCTCAATTACCAAAATCCATAAAACAACAATTACTTATAGAAACAATGCCAAAGAAAACTACTCACCCAATTAAACCGGTACAAGATGAATTTGCCATCGAGTATCACGTTATAAAGTCTAACCAGAAAAAACAAAAGGAAATTGATCGGCTCGGAGGTGTATCACGACAATTGCATAAGATTAATACACCTACAGAAGCGCAACTTTCCGAAATGATTGAAATTGTTAACACCAAGGATAGTTATGTTGTTGACTCTGGTACTGATAAAGGGCTGGAAATATCTGGTGAGAAAGTTCGAGCTGATCTCTGTCGACATTTTTCGGTTGAGCCGGGTATCTCAAAAGAGTACAGCCAGGCTATTTTACGAAAGCTATCAAAAAAAGATGTTGTTCTGTTACGGGAATTACAACAGAACAACTTGGCGTTGAAGGCTGATTTTGATCGTGCCGTCATAGCCGCTGATAAAGATTTGATTTACGAACTGGGGTATAAAAAAGCAGAAGCCACGTTGCAATTCATGCATTTTTTGATACGTAAAAAAATCCCTGTGATCATGGAAGTAACATCCGAAATTGCCGTGAAAAACGATATCAAAACGTATAGCGGCGGCCTCGGGGTCTTGGCTGGTGATAAACATAAAGAGTATGCTGATCAGGAGGTGCCTGAGGTTACGGTGGCGATTGGTTCTGAAAATGGTTATGGCGCTCAGAAGATCAACTTTATCAGTGTTGCTCAGTATGCGCTTCCTGACGAGTGGAGCATTCGAAGGCACCCGGAAATATTTATGTTAAGTAATCGTAATATGGCTCTTTTGGGCGACACCAGGAAGTGGAAAAAAAATGAGATCGATGCGCCATTTGAGATTGTTGTTCCTGCCAGTCAGGAGAAACAGCATTATTTTGGTGAAATCAAGGCCAACATTATGGTGTATGGCCATGTTGGTAAAACTGGTTGGATTAATCCTATCCTCTATTTTAACACAACAAGAGTTAGTAAATCGTATCAGGGAAAAAACGTCACAGAGCAGTTGTATCCCGATGGAGATTTGAAGCTGGCGTCCCAATACTCGTTAGCATGCATCTCTGAATATTTTATGAATATATTTAAGGTTCCACTGGTGAACTTAAATGAGGGACATGCCGCACTGCTTCCCGTCATATTGATGAGAAAAAAATTAGAGAACGCTGGGGTAAATGTGCGCGATGAATCAAAGATTAATGAGATTGTGAAACGAAATTTTAAAAAAATTGAAAAGGCACTCAATGAGGTTCGATCAATAACTAGTTTTGTCACTCATACTATTGATTCTTCAGCCTTTGATACCTACGAGGAAGAGGCTCATGTTCGACGGGTTTTAAATCAAACGGATTTAAATGTGATTTTCATGTTGAATAATCCGTTCCTTAAAAATAAACCCGGTTTTCAGAATTTTAGGGGGTTTCGGTGCCTGCGGGTTGTCCAGGGGATGCACGGCGAGTATGAAATGCATGGAATCTCAATGGCCGACTTAGCTGCCTTTATGGCCAGCTCGATCAACTCAGTCGCTGAAATTCATTACAATATTACTAGCGAAGATGTATTTCCGGAAGAAAAGTTTAAGCTGAGTAATGTAACTAACGCGATTCATTCGGATACGTGGTGGGGGCCGGCTTCTGAAGTCCAAAGAATAATGGAGTCTGTTGTTGGTAATAGTGCCGAAGATTACATGAATGGGTTTAAGTTTTTACAATTAAAAGGTCATAAAATATTTAGAGATTTAATCGCTTCGTATCAACTGGCAGCAAAGGCGGAAATTATCCCGTATATTAACGAGTTGATACTTGAAAACGGGTTCCGGTCGAGTAATTTAATTCGCGTATCAAGTGATGATGATGTCGCAAATGTTTTGACTGCTGTCTTTGCCAGACGGGCAAAGGGCTATAAACAAAATGCTTTGATGGTCTCGAACAGCGTTGTGCAGGAATTTGTGAAAATAGCTGAAACATTGAAGGAAACGAATAAACGCATAGTCATTGTTATGGCTGGTAAAGCACACGCGCGAGACATGGAAGCCCGGGGGTTTGTCGATAAGATTTTGCATAGATCAAAAGTTATTGCTGAGCTGACTGATCATAAAGTCATGATAGTCTATAAACAAAATTATGATATGGCCGATGGGGAGAAGTTTTCAAAGTTTGATCTGTCGATTGCCAATCCGGTGGTTGGGTGGGAAGCCTCGGGTACAAGTCCGATGAAAGGGCCATTGCGTTTAATAATGCACACCTATGATGGCTTTTTTGCGGAGTACAAACATCTGGCAAATGAATATTTTGGCATAAGTGATCCTTCGTTTGGTTTTGGGCCCACTGAAAAGCAGAAGCACTATTTTGGCGGTGGGACGGAACAAATTTATGCAGATGCATTAAAAGATAAAATGTCAGAAGCGGTTGATGTCTTTTATAACAATAAAGATTTGTGGCTCGATAAACAGATTGAGCAGTATGCAATGTTCACCATGGGCTTTCAAATGCAGCGGTTTTTGGATAATTATTTGACGCTGTGGAAGGATAAGGTTCCGAATTTCAAGAAATTTTATGAGATGATTCATTAACCTGATTAGCGCTACTCTTCAGACTTTTAGTGGGCCACGGCAAGAGGTTGGTGTTCTTAAAAATCTGCGCTTTAGTGGGAGAAGAAAATTGGTTCTAAGCACCTTGAAGTTGGCGATTATTTTCGGATGTTTTTTTCAGCTTGCCCTCTTTCCATACACTGTTTTGGGGGATGATACTGTCATTTCAGCACCCCAATTAACTGTGCGCGGCGAGGCGCTGCTTCAGGTGCCGGCCGACCAATTGCGCCTGGCCATTGGAGTGGTGAGCACAGCCCTGGAGGCGGACGAGGTCGTAAGAATAAACAGTCGGATTATGGCCGAGGTGGAGCGGGCGCTGCAGCGGGCCGGGTTGTCTGGGGCGGAATATCAGACTGGCCGGTTTCAGGTAAGGTCCAATTGGTCGTCCCGTCCTAAAATAGCTGGTGATGACTGGCAAACGGAGATAGACGGATTTACCGCCACGAATATTTTTCAGGTCACGACCGGGCAGTTTTCGCTGGCCGGGAAAATCATCGGGATGGCTGCCGAGGCCGGTGCCAACGACATTAGAGCCATCCAGTTCGGACTGGCGGACCCTCGCACTCACCGGGAGGCGGCGATTCGGCAGGCCACGGAAAATGCACTGGCCGATGCCCAGGTGCTTGCTGATGCCGCTAAGGTTCGCTTGGTTCGCGTGTTGTCCTTGCTTCTTGATGACGCTGGCGCTCGCCCGCAAATAATGCAGGCCGAAGGCTACGGAATGCTATCGAGTCGGGCCATGCCGGATGCACAGCCGATCATTGCCCCCGGCGAGGTTGAGGTTCGGGCGAACATGACGCTGGTCTATGAAATCGCTCCGAAAAACTAATACGCCATTGTCAGAAAATAACCTGGCCGTTTTAGTGAATTACGCATAAGGACGGATACCGAAATTACAATAGCAGAAACTCTTTGAACTCTCCGCGCATGCAATGGTTGGAAGACATTGAAGAGGAATAGGCCCCGGCGTTAATAAGCGCCAGGCACTGGCCGGCAGAGAGCGGCGGCATCTTGATGTCGGCATACCAGACATCCAGGGCCTCGTTGATATTACCGACAATAGTTACAGGTGCTTGTTCCCCCGGTTGCGTGAGGGCTGGAACCGGATGAAAGGGAAGGCCATAGACAGCAGGCTCTACCGCAAGGTTGAAGCCGGCATCCACACCCACAAAAACAGTCTCCTGTTTTTTCTCTACGGTATTGATTGTCAGCAACAAAATGCCGGCATCCTTGACCAGGTAGTCGCCAGGTTCAATTTCGACGGCGAGTGATCGGTGGGCAAAATGCTCTGCCAGGATTCGTGCCCAGTGGGTAAGATCCAGCGGGGCATCGGTAGCGATATGCGGAACGCCAAGCCCCCCACCAACGTTGACCGTGTTTACGGTATTAAGTTGATCAACGAACCAGAGACAGTTTTTTATAATGGCGTCCCAGGTCTCCAATTGGGGAGTCAGGTAGCCGCAGCCAGTATGGAAGTGGATTGTGTCGATTGTGAGACCATGGTGGTGCGCAATCGATACAGCCTCGCTGAATTGCTCGCGGTAAATTCCGAACTTGGTGGTGTTGGTTCCGCTATACTGAAGTTTATCGTTCTGAGCACGACCGATGCCCATGGCAGGATTAATGCGGATGCCAATTTTTCGGTCTGATCCAAGCTCACCCCAGCGGCGGATAGTGCTAATGGAGTCGCAATTCATGGACAGGCCTTTTATTTTCGAGAGTCGGGCCAGGTCGCTATCCGACAAGCTGGTAGCGGTAAAGGAGATTTCATCGGCACGAAAACCGCAACCAATTGCATGTTCAACCTCATTTGGCGAACAGGCATCGATCCCAACTAATCCCGTCTTCTTCAAATGGGTCAGCAGTGGGGCAAATCGATTGGCTTTCATGGCATATTTCAGACGATATCTGTTCCTGAGACCGGTCTGGTTGAGTGCCGAATGCAGCCTTTTGATATTGTCGGTTACTCTATTGGCGTTATAAAAAAAAGTGGGTGTGTTGAATTGGCCAGCGAGGTTGTTAACAACATGGCCAGCGAACATCAATGATCCGTCTTGAATGGCAAGATCTTCCCGCTCCCACCAATTACTCATATGCTTTGACGCCTTTCAAAAGGATGCATTGCGATATCCATAATATCCTGGTCGATTTGGCGATTACCGGGCAATTGCTTTCTACCGGTAACCCAGCCACGGCAGTTGTAGGCCCCGCAGGTACATGGGAACTCTTTATAAAGATAATCTTCGGTCTGGGCATAATCCATCAATAGATAGTCCATAGAGTTGATCTCTTGTGTCGCGTAAACCAACAGATTTTTCATGTCCAGATAAACGTTGGGGGAGCAGGAGTGCAGGAAGTAACCGGAAAAATAAGTATCGTAAAGATGCAGATCAGGTTCGATCTGGAGGCTGTGCTGGCGGATATCGGTTATAATATCACCGGCCAGAGCACAGATAAGTGCTCCTTTTGAAAAAGATTTGAAGGTCATAACCCCCATACCGCTGACATGGTTTTTCAACACGACTTTGAAATCTTTTTTGTTAGGGAATAGAGGGTTATTCCCAAAGTGAGCAGGATACATTGTGTTATTCCTTTCGAAATAAGTTGGTCTGAAGGCTACCCATATGTAGAGTAACTGCTATGATGAAAATCGCGAAGCTTTACAACTTTACACTACTATTAGCAATATTTTTTTTGCGCGAAAATAGCTTTTGGTTTGACTGTAATTTGTCAACCACATTGGAGAGAGAAACGAATTTCTTCTTTTTGTAAATAGGAGTGATGGGCAGGGGGTTATGCTAACGGAAACAATAGAATGAGGGAAGGCGAAGCCGCTATGTTGAGTAAGGGTTTGTTTCGAGTGCAGCGCCAAATAATAACATATACGGGAGTGGCGATCTGACTGTTGTCAAAAAAAAAGCCTGCTATAACATAAAGTCATAGCAGGCTTTCCTTTAAATGGTGCCGAAGGCGAGAATCGAACTCGCACGAGCATGGCTCACTGCGCCCTCAACACAGCGTGTCTACCAGTTCCACCACTTCGGCACTATATTTTTTTACTGCTTTTGATCTGCAGCTGGTTGTTCTTCCATCATAACAGGAGTCGGGTCAGTTGATGCTTCTCCTGGAAATGTTGCACTTGCATCACCTGATGCTCCCATTGAATCACCTTCAGTGTTAGAACGTTCTGTCGGGATTTCAACTGTTGTAGGTGCTATATCAACCTGTTCTTCAATCTGGGATGGTGTTGGGCGAACATTTTGCATAATGGAGCCTTTTGAAATGTTTGCCGAATAATATGCCAAGGTTACAGATGTCAGCATAAATATAATTGCACTTGCAGTAGTAATTTTGTTGAGCAGTGGCAGCGGGCCATCTGTGCCAAATACGGTTTGACCTGATCCGCCGCCACCAAAGGACGCACCCATATCAGCGCCTTTACCATGCTGTAAGAGCACAATAATGATCAAAAAAATACATACTGAGACATGTACTACTGTTAAAATCGAAACCATTGTTACATCCCGGTGCCCAAAAAAAAGAAAGGGGTAAGTGGTTAACCCCTTATGAAATACATATTTGTTAGTTAAAATGAATAATCCGGTCGAATGTATCTGGTTGAAGTGCCGCTCCACCAACCAGAGCTCCATCAATATCGTCTTGGCTCATCAGATTGTCAACATTGTCCGGATTGACGCTGCCACCATACAGTATTCTTATTTGGCTAGCAATAGTTTTTTCAAAAATATCGGCAAGAATTTTACGCGTAAAGGCATGAGCCTCTTGGGCTTGCTCGTTGCTGGCAGTTTTGCCAGTTCCTATCGCCCAAACAGGTTCATAAGCGATTACAATGGCACTCGCAGAGGGTAGGGACAGGTTTTGTAATCCTTCTCGTAGCTGTGACTCTAATATTGGCATTGTATTGTTCGATTCGCGTTCCTCAAGAGTTTCACCAATACAAAGAATTGGGGTTAAGTCAAAGTTGATTGCGGCTTTAACCCGTTTATTGATCATCACATTGTCTTCATGGAAAATATGACGTCGCTCTGAGTGACCAACGATTGCGAAAGTACAGCCAAGTTCCTTAAGCATGGGTGGTGAAATTTCAGCTGTATAGGCACCTTTTTCCTCCCAGCAGACATTTTGGCCGCCTAATAGTACCCTGGATCCCTCAAGAGCTGAGGCAACCATGGATAAGGACGTAAATGCAGGGGCGATCATAACATCGCGGTCAGTAGCGTTAGAAGCTGATTTTTTAATGGCCTCGGCGAGCTTCCTTGATTCAATAACGCTGAGGTTCATTTTCCAGTTACCTGCAATTAGTGGACGGCGTTTCATGCTGTTCTCCTCATCTGCTTCGTCTATAGTATTCGTGGCAGCTCAAATAGTAAATGTATACGTTGAAAGGCAAAGTCGTTATCCAAGTGCGTCAACACCGGGCAGGCTTTTACCTTCCATTAGCATCAGAAAAGCACCACCGCCGGTAGACATATATGAAACCTTGTTCCCCGCCTTTGCTTTATTAATCACAACATTTGTGTCTCCACCCCCGACAACAGAAAGTGCTTTTGACTGTGTAACTGCCTCCACCATTTGCAGTGAGCCGTTGGCAAAAGCATCCATCTCAAAAGCACCCATCGGTCCATTCCAGACTATCGTTTTTGAACCAGTCAGGGCCTCTGCGAATTTTCGAATTGTGGCAGGGCCAATGTCAAGAATCATCCAGTCTTGAGGAACATCAGCGATGAGCACAATTTTTGTCTTTGCTTCTGCGCTGAAACTATCTGCGACAACACAGTCAACAGGCAGGTGGAAGGCAACTTTTTTTTCTTTAGCTAAATTGATTAAAGTTTTAGCTGTCTCAAGTAAGTCGTCCTCCACTAGAGATTTGCCGATCTCGAAGCCCTGTGCTTTTAAAAAGGTGTTAGCCATGGCGCCGCCAACGATCATGTTGTTGACCTTATCCAGCATGTTATTGATAGCTCCAAGTTTACTGGAAACTTTTGCTCCGCCAAGAATAGCAGTGAGTGGACGTTCTGGATTCGCGACAGATCGTTTGAAAAAATCAATCTCGCGCTGAAGAAGAAAGCCGGCAGCGCATTCGTTTACATAATGAGTGACACCTTCAACTGAGGCATGGGCCCTATGTGAAACAGCAAAGGCATCGTTTATGTAAATATCGGCTAACGAGGCAAGCTGCTTGGAGAATTGAGGGTCGTTTTTTGTTTCACCTCCATGAAAGCGCAGATTTTCAAGCAGGAGAATCTGGCCACTTTTAAGGTCGGAAGCCATCTTTTCGGTTTCTGGCCCGATACAGTCTGGGGCAAGCGGCACATCCTTTCCTAAAAGTTCTGATAGTTTCTTGGAAACAGGTGCGAGACTGTACTTGTCAATTCGCTCGCCTTTGGGTCTGCCACAGTGGGAACAGAGAATCAGCTTGGCGCCTTGCTCAAGTAAGTGTTTGATGGTTGGTAAGACGCCGTCAATGCGAGTATTATCTGTAATGTTTCCGGAATCATCAAAGGGTACGTTAAAATCAACTCTCATTAAAACTTTCTTATCTGTAACGTTGAGATCCTTAATTGTTTTCACCTAAATCTCCTTCTCTTGAAAACTGTTTTTGAAGTATAATAGCATTCTCGCAAGGATTACTATAGTAGTTTTTTCGCAGGCCAATTTTCTGAAAATCAAAAAAAGTGTATAGCTGTAAAGCTGCTGTGTTCGACTCTCGAAGTTCTAGAAAACATACTCGTGTAAATTGATTGTCTAAAAAAATGAGGCAATGAGCAAGTAGAATTCGCCCATAACCTTTTCGGCGCTCTTGACTGGCAATTGCAAATTTTCGGATTTCAGCCTCATCGATACAGATAGAACCGATAATGAAGCCAAATACTTTCTCGGAAATTGGGTTGATTGCCACAAACTGCCAGCCATGGGCGAGGGTCAGTTCGTCTGCGATCTGGCCCTCGCTCCATGGTGAATCGAGTTGTTTTTCAATTGCAATAATTTCAGGCAGGTGGCACGGTTGTGCAGGAATAATTACAATGCCGGAAGAGCTGGACAAGTTTCAGCTAAACCTCAACTAAACCAACTGGTCGGCGATAGAGACAGTGCGGTCGGCCAGCATGTTGCTGTAACTGCCAAGTTCATTGTCGTACCAGCCATAAATAACTGCCTGAGTAACAGGAACGTCAATGGTTTCCGGCTGATTTGCACCGCCGATACCAAGTTTCTTAAGATTCACCTTGATTGCAGCAGTCCGAGTGTGATTTTCTGTACCTTCGATAATTGCAGCGGCAAAAGGGTTGCCGATAATATCAGAAGAAACGTTTTGCTCTTCGGAGTAGGTAAGATATGGCGAGTTGTCGGCGTAATTTTTGTAAATTGAGTTAATGGTATCTCGTTTAATTGGGTTTTTAAGGTCATCTTGAAGATTAATAACGAGAATAATCAGCGAGCCTGTAGAGGTGGGAATTCGTACAGATTCAGCGATAAAACCGATGTTGCCCATTTCAGGGATGACAAGTTTTAAGGCTTTTGCAGCACCTGTTGTGGTCAGGATAATATTGTTAAGAATGCTTCGATTTTTCCTTAAATCAGTCGCTCCTCCGCCAGGAAGTCGGTCAAGGACCTGTTGACTGCCTGTGGCGGCGTGAACCGTGACCATGGAGGCGCTTAAAAAGTTATCGGCCCCGAAATTATCCATTAAAGGCTTAATCATATATGAAAGGCAGGTTGTGGTGCATGACGCAGCTGAAATCAGTGAATGTTTTGAAGAGATGTAGTCATCAGTGTTGATTCCCATAACTGTGGTTACAGCATCTTCCGGCATTGAGAGGCCTTGGGCCTTGATTTTAAATGGTGCAGAAAGAATAACCTTTTCAGCCCCGGCCTGAAGGTGTCCTCGCATAGCCCCGCGGGGGCTGTTGGCCTCGGCTGTGGGATCATTGAAAACACCAGTCGTATCAACAACAACACGTACATTGTTTTCCTTCCATTTGATTTCCGCTGGATTTCGTGATTCCCGTAATATCTTTACAGGCACACCGTTGATTGTCATAGTCCCATCGGAATCATTGAGGTTTTCAATCACTCGACCACCTTTATAGCCATGCAGGTAATTACCCAGCCTGCCATATGTACTGTCTCTATCTATAGATGCGGCTAAATCCTCAAGTCCCTGCCCAACTTCACGACCAATATTGGCGACAATTTCAGAGAAATGTTTTCTGCCAACATGGTGCCAAATAGAAAGTTTACCGATTCGACCAAGGCCGTTAATCCCTAACTTCATGATTTATTACTCCTGAGTTTAAATATGTAAGTCTACCTGACTCAATTCTTTTGTGGATAAAAAAGAACCATACTATAAGAGGGAGTGATGTTTTGGGCAACAAAAACCTGAATAAAGCAGCAGTTTTATAGCTCCGCGGTGGGGATTCGTGGGCTGCAATCAATGCTTTTCAGGTCAATATCGCTTGTTTTAAGCATTGGGTCAAGTTCTGTGAATTTTCTAGCAGTTACCATCACCCGGCTTTCGTAGGAGCCTACAGCGTTATTGAAGGAGTTTACTGATTTTTCGAGTCCTTTTTTAATTTCAAAAAAGTGACCGCTCAGCACTGCCAGTCTGTCGTGTAATAGTTTGCCAAGTTCGCTGATTTTTTGTGCGTTTTCAGCAAGATGTTCCTGACGCCAGCCGAATGACACGGCTCGCAACAAGGCAATAAGTGTAGTTGGGGTCGCAATTATGACTTTTTGTTCAACACCAACTTCAATCAATTGGGGATCTTGTTCGAGAGCTGCGCTGAAGAAATTTTCACCCGGCAGGAATAGCACAACGAACTCTGGCGACTGAATAAATTGCTCCCAATATGCCTTGGCTGATAAATTCGTAATCTGTTTTCTAACATGTCTGGCGTGTTGGACAAGTTTTTCCTGGCGAATCTCCTCGGTTTTTGCTTCCTGGGCTTCCATATAGCTGTGTAAAACAGTTTTGGAGTCAACAACAATTTCCTTGTTATTGGGAAGTCTGATTATCATGTCCGGACGCAGTGGGCCATTGTCGCTCGCTATGGACTTCTGTTCAAAAAAATCACAGTATTCAACCATCCCCGCCAGCTCAACGACACGTCGCAGTTGGATTTCACCCCAGCGCCCGCGTACGGTGGGGCTGCGTAGGGCTTTGGATAGGGTCGCAGTCTCATTTTTTAAAGCAGTCTGCGTCATCGATAAGTTTTTAATCTGTTCCGTGAGGGATGCGTGGGCAGAAACGCGATCTATTTCGACTTGACGAATCTGGGCATCGACATTTGTTAGTGACTTTTGAACAGGTTTAAAAAGTTCCTGGATCGAAGTGGCCTGCTTGGAGAGTTCAACGCTGTTTTTTTGGTGTAACGTTGATAAGGCTTCTTTGGCTAAGGATAAAAACGATCTGGTGTTGCTGGTTTGAATGTCTGAGGCAAGGGATTTGAAGGAGTTTTTCAGCTCCTCTTGAGATTTCGCGATAAAGTCAGTTTGCTGTTCGGCACTTATTTTTAAGATGGAGAGGCGTGTTTCAAGTTCTGATATGCGTTCCCGTAAGTGCATTACAGTTTCAGTCTGGTTACTGTGCAACAGGTCTTTCTGGTTAAGTTTATGTTCAAAGGCCGAAAGTGAATCTGTAAGTTCTTCTATCTTTCGTTGCTTTTGTTCAAGTCTTTCTGTGGAAATTTGGACAAGGGTATTACGCTCCGTGTCTTTGCCAGCCAGTTGGTTGCTCAGTTTGTTTTTCATGAAAACATAAACAAATAAAGCTCCGATACTGATACCGGCGGAAAAGAAAACGATAGTTACTTGTATGGCAGTGAGAGGTGTTGTCATTTTGGATGAACTGATTGGAGGTTATTGATATGTTCCGGCGCAGATTAGTCTATGACAAAGGATATTCGATATGTCAATTTATTTGCTTTTAAAGGCCGGGAAGGAAGGCGCTGCAATTATGAGTGCACTAACCAACGAAAGTGGAGGCAAGTCATTAAATAGTGGCTTTGGTATTTTTTCCTTTAAAAAAAAAGAAATTGGTTGTAGGTTGTCGCATTCAATTGTTGACTAAAGATGTATTTAGTTGTCAGCGGAGAGGTGTCCGAGAGGCCGAAGGAGCACGCTTGGAAAGCGTGTGTATGGCAACGTACCGAGGGTTCGAATCCCTCCCTCTCCGCCACTTTGTTACATATTTTTAGAAATAATCGTTTATCTCTCTAATGGTTATTTCTGTCAGGATCTGACCCCTGTGAAAAGGGGAGGCAGTTTGATAGCCGGGTCCTGCGCAATAAAGGCTCATGAACTCCGCCAGGTCCGGGAGGAAGCAACGGTAATGACCACCTTTATGTGCCGCAGGGGTGCCTGGCTATCTTTTTTTATAGCAGGGCGGTGCCTTTAACTGTTCCGATTGAGCCTGGTCTGATAATTATTAATTGACAATTTATCATCGATTAATAATAACCCATGGTAGTTCATTTAATATTGATATTGAGCAACTGTCGGCCTCACGTTGAAAATGGCGCTCTTATTCTTTCTTAGTACCTAACTCTGTCTCATCTACCGTTATTTATGTCTTACCTCGTTCTCGCCCGAAAATGGCGACCTCAAAATTTTGACGATGTTGTTGGTCAAAAACCTGTCGTGCAGACCTTGCGAAATGCATTAAGTCGTGATCGTGTCGCCCATGCCATGATATTCAGCGGTGTGCGCGGTGTCGGCAAGACAACTATAGCCAGGATTATGGCCAAGGCTCTTAATTGTCATAATCCAGAGAAGGCTCCCTGTGACCTCTGTTCTTCCTGTAAAGAGATTAAATCCGGACAATCTATAGATCTCCATGAGATCGATGGCGCCTCCAATCGCGGCATCCAGGAAATTCGTGATTTAAAGGAAAATTTGAGATTTCTGCCGGCCAGCGAACGATTCAAAGTCATTATCATCGATGAAGTGCATATGCTGACCACCGAGGCCTTTAACGCTTTGCTCAAGACCTTGGAAGAGCCTCCCGAGCACGTCTATTTCATGTTTGCTACCACGGAGCTTCATAAAGTTCCGGTCACTATTTTGTCTCGTTGTCAGCGTTATGAGTTGAAACGTATTCCTTTTCAAGAGTTGAAGGCGTTTTTTGCCAAAATTGCGGCAATTGAATCGGTATCAATATCAGATGGCGCATTGGAGATTATAGCGACTGAGGCAGACGGCAGTGTGCGCGATGGCTTAAGTCTGCTTGATCAGATTTTCTCCTTTGGTGGTGAAACTGTAACAGAAAAAGACCTGCGGCAGGTGCTTGGCCTGGTGGACCGTAAAATATTTGTGGAGTTGGCAACAGAACTGTTAAGCGCAAATCTTGCTTTAGCGCTTAAGCATCTTAATGATAGCTATAGCCAGGGTATGGACGTTAAGCGCTTTGCCCAAGGGCTGTTGTATTGTTTTCGTTCTCTGATTATATGTGCGGTCAGCAAAGAACCCGAAGCGATTCTTGATGTTTCTGATGCTGAGATGACTGCCTTGAAAAAATTGGCAGGTACCTATACCTCCGAATCGTTAATCAGTGTTTTTGATATTTTGCTCAAAGGTGTTGAAGCCTTGCAGTATTCTACACAACCGAGGATGGCCTTGGAAATGTGCTTTGTGAAAGCGGTCCAGTCATCTGATATTGTTCCCGTTACAACATTGCTTTCTCGTTTAGATGCTCTGATAGCAGGGTGCCCAGCAGAGATCATTCGTCATGAGCCACTTATGGAAAATGTGGAGGTGAAAAGTGAGCCGGTGCCTGAAGACCATGCTGCTGAAGTTGATTCATCTGCTGTTACGCAGCACGATGTTACTCCTGTTCCAGTTGCAACGCCTGAGAAAGTTTCTGATGAATGTTTGGACGACGATTATGATGATAGTGACCAGACAATTGACGAATCCGAACCTGAGTTAAAATCGTTACAGGCTAAACTCTCATCGCCAGTGCCCAAAGACGTTGTGCGGGAATGGGATGGTTTTATCGGACACGTGCGTGAACGGAAAAAATGGATGGGTTCAACTTTGGGCCTGGCAGAAAAGGTGCGCGAGATAGATGGGCAGCTTGTCATAAAATTTGATGAACAGTCGGAATGTTTGTATCTGCAGGATCCCGCTAACTTAAAACTTTTAACTGAGTTTGCTCAGGATTTTTTTCAAAAAGAGATGGCCATTAAAATAGAGGTTGCAGGACTTGATGGAGTTGTCGACGGGGGAGAGGGGCAGCCGCAAGAGGAACGCAGAGCCCTTGCCAAAGATCCGCGGGTTCAAATCGCTGTCGAAGTTTTAGGTGGTCAGATTGCCGGAATACGAACTGGTCCGCGCAGTCGGTAAACAGAAGCAACATCTTAATGATACGACAAAATTGACTTTCGTTTAGAGACTAAAAACCAGAAATTATAGCAGGAGAAAAATATGGATATGACTCAAATTATGCAGCAGGCTCAGCAGTTTCAGAAGAAAATGGCTGACGTTCAGCAGCAATTAGCGCAACAGGTGATTACCTCAACTGTTGGTGGTGGAATGGTAACAGCTACCGTAAATGGTAAGAACGAACTGTTGTCGTTATCGATTGAAAAAGAAGTGATCAATCCTGAGGATCAGGGCATGCTGCAAGACCTTGTTGTTGCTGCTGTCAACGACGCCATGAAGAAGGCACGCGATGCAATGCAGAGTGAGATGTCTAAAATGACTGGTGGTATGAATATTCCGGGCCTTTCAAACCTTTTTGGTTAAGTATGGAAATAGTACCGGCACCATTAGCCAGGCTGATAAGTGACTTGGAAAAATTGCCAGGGATAGGCAAGAAAACTGCGACTAGATTGGCTTTACACATATTGCGTCGTTCCGAGGGTGAGGCGCATCAGCTGGCTCGTGATCTGGCAGATTTGCACAGTTCGATTAACATGTGTGATAACTGCTTTGCTTTCTCAGAGGATAATCCTTGCCGTATCTGTAGTGACAAAAGTCGTGACGACGGCTTGATCTGTGTTGTTGAAGGTCCGGGAGATTTATTGGTAATAGAAAAGACGGGAGTGTTCAAGGGGCTCTATCATATTCTCCACGGTGTGCTTTCGCCGATGGACGGTATCGGCCCCAATGAGATAAAAGTTGATGCTTTGATCGGTCGTATAAAGCAAGGTTCGGTTCGCGAAGTTTTAATTGGGACCAGCTCAACTGTTCCTGGTGAGGCAACGGCTTCATATCTTGCCGAAAAACTCCAGGGATTGGTCACTATATCGCGTCTGGCCTGTGGAATACCAATGGGTATGGATATTAAATATGCGGATGAACATACCTTGGCTCATTCGATTGAGTCCCGTGAAGTAACAGCTCGGAAATAGCTGAGAATAGTGTTAGTTGTAATATTAAATGGCGCCTTTTTTTGACAGGGTTAAAGAATGATTGTGCTTGACACAGGCGTCAATAGCTGGTAATTGCTCCGGATTGTTTAATATTGCATTTTTGATGCGTAGTATAACATCGTGTTTTTTTAGAGAGAAAACCCATAGGCGCGTAGCTCAGTTGGTTAGAGCGCTTGCTCGACACGCAAGAGGTCAGCGGTTCGACTCCGCTCGTGCCTACCAGATTTACGATAAAGCTTCGTACATTGTACGGAGCTTATTTGTTGATAATGACAGATTTTTCAATCTGTTAGCGAGAAAGAAATGTCAGAATTTAGCATTACAAATGGCGTAGAGACAGCGCAGGTGCCTCAAGGTGCTACTGCTGCAGATGCCATAAAAGCGCTTTATTCCAATAAGGTCAGAAAAAAAACAGTGGCAGTCAAACATGACGGCCTTCTGATAGATCTTGCCCAGGAACTTACTGCTGGAGGACTGGTTGAGCCAGTGACTCTTGACAGTGCTGAAGGGGTTGACGTTCTTCGTCATAGTGCTGCACACATCATGGCCCAGGCAGTTATTGATATTTTCGGCACAGATGTTCAAGTCACTATCGGGCCGGCAGTTCAAGATGGTTTTTATTACGATTTTGACAAGAATGAGCCTTTTTCAACTGATGACTTTGAAAAAATTGAGCATCGGATGCAGGAGATTGTTGACTCGCGAACTCCCTTTACCCGGCGAGAGATGTCAAAAGAGGACGCGGCAGCTTTTTTTAAGAATCAGGGGCAAAGGTATAAAGTAGAAATACTCGATGGTATTGAAGGTGATACTGTAAGCCTCTATGAGCAAGGCGGTTTCACCGACTTATGTCGTGGTCCACATTTGCCAGACACAAGCTGGTTAAAGGCATTTAAGATAATCAAGGTTGCCGGTGCTTACTGGCGTGGTGACGAAAAAAATGCCATGCTTCACAGATTGTACGGTACGGCCTTTGGTGATGCCAAAGAGTTGCGGTCGTATCTGCACAATCTTGAAGAAGCCAAAAAACGTGATCACCGCAAACTTGGTAAAGAGCTTGAGCTTTTTGCAATAAGTGACCAGGTAGGCCCCGGACTTATTTTGTGGCAGCCCAAAGGCGCCCAACTCCGAAGACTTCTTGAGGATTACTGGAAGGACGAGCATTATAAGAACGACTATGAGTTGCTCTTTACTCCGCAAATTGCCAAACGTGATCTGTGGCAAACTTCCGGTCACCTTGATTTTTATGTAGATGATATGTTCTCGCCTATGGATGTTGACGACGTCAGCTACCAGATTAAGCCGATGAACTGTCCGTTCCATATAGCAATTTATAAGACCAAAAAGCGCAGTTATCGAGATTTCCCAATTCGCTGGTGTGAACTTGGAACTGTTTATCGGTACGAACGGACTGGAGCTCTGCATGGCTTGATGCGCGTGCGGGGTTTCACACAAGACGATGCCCATATTTTTTGTCTGCCGGAACAGCTAGAGAGTGAGATATTTAATATTCTTGATCTCAATTTGCATATCCTCAGGACCTTTGGTTTTGATAATTTTGAAATATATCTTTCAACCAGGCCTGAAAAATATGTAGGAAGTGATGATCATTGGCAGCGATCCACAGAGGCCTTGAAGCTGGCCCTGGAGAAGAAAGGATTGGCGTACGAAATTGACCCTGGCGAGGGTGTTTTTTACGGGCCTAAGATCGATATAAAAATTAAAGACGTTCTTGGCCGTGCTTGGCAATGTTCAACCATACAGGTAGACTTTAATCTACCTGAACGTTTTGAGATCTCTTATACTGGTGAAGACGGGAAGGATCATCAACCCATCATGGTGCATCGAGCATTAATGGGTTCTCTTGAACGATTCTTCGGGGTCTTGATTGAGCATTACGCAGGCGCTTTTCCATTGTGGCTGGCACCTGTGCAGGCCAGAGTTATGAATATATCTGATGCTCAGATTGATTATTCAAACGAAGTTTATACGCAGCTTAAACGTGCCGGAGTTCGTGTTGAAAAAGATATACGTAACGAACAGCTAAATTATAAAATTCGTCAGGCACAACTTGTTAAGACACCTTTTATGGTGATTATTGGTGACAAGGAAGTTGAAAACAGGACAGTAACAGTACGATTGCGTGATGGTAGTAACCTCTCACCGATGTCAGTTCAGGAGTTTATTGACTATGTGACAGAGGAAAGTAAGGTGCCGGTTGTTGCTTAGGGCGGCAAACGCACCGGTTAGACGATAAGTTAACAGCAGGAGGTGGAGTATCAAAGGTCGAAAAAATCAGGCCAGTAAAGGCAAAGAGATCCGGGCCAGAATAAATGACGAGATCAACTGTAAGGAAGTCAGGGTAATTGATGCTGAAGGCGAGCAATTAGGGGTTTTGCCGGTAGCACAAGCCTTGGCTAAAGCTGAAGAAGCAGGGCTTGATCTAGTCGAGGTATCGCCAAGCGCAGAGCCTCCTGTCTGCCGTATAATGGATTACGGTAAGTATCGTTATGAGCAAAGTAAAAAACAGGCTGAGGCTAAAAAGAAACAGACTGTTGTTGAAGTTAAAGAGATCAAACTTCGGCCTAAAACCGAAAAACATGATATTGATTTCAAGTTAAAGAATATTCGTAAATTCTTACTTCAAAAAAATAAGGTTAAAATTACGGTTCGTTTTAGAGGCCGTGAAATAGTTTATGCCGATGTGCAGGGTCGTGAAACCTTGCAGAAAATGGCAGAAGCACTTGAAGATATAGCTGTTATTGTCCAGGAACCACAGATGGAAGGTCGACAAATGGCAATGTATGTCGGTCCGAAAGCGTAATAAGGAGAAATAGAAATGCCAAAGATGAAGACAAAGAGAGGCGCTGCAAAACGCTTTAAAAAAAGCGCCTCTGGTAAAATACTACGCGCTAAGGCTTTCACCAGCCATATTTTGACCAAAAAAAGTACCAAAAGAAAAAGAAATTTAAGGAAGGGTACTGAGGTAGATGGCGCAGATCTCAAGTCCATTAGGAAATTGATTCCTTATATGTAAATGTGAATGAGTTTTAGTGCATTACGATAAAAATATTTAAACACCGGATTTTAACCGGTGGTTATAATTGATTGAAAGGAGAATACGATGCCTCGAGTTACCCGTGGTTTTAAAGCGCGTCGACGAAGAAATAGAGTACTGAAAATGGCAAAAGGCTATGTCGGTGGACGTCATAGACTTTTCAGAACAGCAACTGAAGCTGTTGATCGTGCTTTGTGTTATGCTTATCGTGACCGTCGTCAGAAAAAAAGAGATTTCAGGGCCCTGTGGATTGCCCGAATTTCTGCAGCTGCCAAGATTAATGGCACTTCTTATAGTAAATTCATCGGCGGTCTGAAAAAAGCTAATATTGAGTTAGATCGAAAGGTTCTTTCCCATTTGGCTATCGTTGACGCGAACGCATTTTCACAAGTCATTAAACAAGCCTCTTAATTTGTACGTCCTGTAACGCTATGGAAGATGAACTACTTCGCCTGAAAAGCGAAGCATCGGGTAGCCTTGAAGCTGCATCTGATGAAAAGGCCCTTGAAGCATTCCGGATTGATTATCTGGGCAGAAAGGGTCTTTTTACTTCAGTAATGCGTAATCTTGGTAACGCCCCTGCCGAAGATCGCCCACGCCTGGGCAAACTTGCAAATACAATAAAAAATGAACTGGAAACTGCCTTTAGTGAAAGAAAAGAGCAGTTGTGCAGTTCTTTAGATACGACTACGAAGAAGATTGTTCTCGATGATCAGACCTTACCCGGTAGAGTTTTGCCTTTTGGGCGTTTACATCCAGTTACCCAAGTCATGGAGGAGATTTGCACTGTATTTGAGAGACTTGGATTTACAGTTGCTGAGGGCCCGGATGTTGAGATCGATTTTTATAATTTTGAGGGACTTAATATCCCTAAGCATCATCCTGCTCGGGATATGCACGATACCTTTTATGTGAGCAGCAACATACTGCTGAGAACGCATACATCGCCAATGCAGGTTCGGACGATGGAAAAACAGCCACCGCCCCTGCGGATGATTGCGCCCGGAAAGGTTTACCGTTGTGACTCTGATATTACACATACCCCTATGTTCCACCAGGTTGAAGGGTTTCTGGTTGATACGAAGGTATCCTTTGCCGATTTAAAGGGCATTTTGGCCGTTTTTATTGCCAAAATGTTTGATGAAAATACGGCAATACGTTTTCGTCCTAGTTATTTCCCGTTTACAGAACCAAGTGCTGAAGTTGATATAGCTTGTGTTATCTGTCGAGGTCAAGGTTGTCGAGTTTGCAAGCAGACTGGTTGGCTTGAAATACTGGGCGCCGGATTGATAGATCCAGAAGTATTTAAGAAGGTTGGGTATGACCCTGAGGCATACAGCGGTTTTGCCTTTGGGCTCGGAGTGGAGAGGATCGCGATGTTGAAATATGGGATTACTGACATCCGACTTTTTTACGAGAACGATATACGCTTTCTTAAACAGTTCTAGTTGGTTTAATTATGAAATTTACTGTTAACTGGTTGAAACAATACGTCGATTTTGAACTTTCGGCTGATGAACTTGCTGACAGACTGACAATGCTCGGTCTTGAAGTTGATGCGGTGGAACCACTCTACTCAGGACTTGACCAAATATTGGTATCGAAAGTTGTCAATGTTTTCGATCATCCAAATGCTGACAAGCTGCACTTATGTGATGTCGACGTTGGTGGGGACATAAAGCGTGTTGTCTGTGGCGCCCCCAATGTTAAGGCGGGTATGCTGGCCGCAATTGTCTTACCGGGAAGTACAATCAATGGCTTTAAGGTCAAGAAGGCTAAGATCAGAGGTGAGGCCTCTGAGGGGATGTTATGTTCCGAGAAAGAGCTTGGTCTCAGTGATGGTCATGGCGGGATCATGGTGCTTCCTGAAACCTCAGTTGTCGGGCAGACACTTACGCAGGCACTCGACCTTGATGATACACTTATCGAAGTTGATCTTACCCCGAATCGACCAGACTGTACGAGTGTTATAGGGGTTGCCCGTGAGGTTGCCGGTGTTGTCGGCGGCTCCTTAAAAAACAGTACTCCAACAGATTTACCAGTGTTAACTGGAAGCAAATCCTTTAGTGTTGTTGTTGATGCACCTGATGATTGTCCTCGCTACGCTGCTCGTCTTCTAAAAAATGTCACTATTTCAGAATCGCCGTGGTGGTTGAAACGAATACTTTTGGCCGTTGGCTTGCGCCCGATTAATAATGTTGTCGACATTACCAACTTTGTAATGCTTGAGCACGGCCAGCCACTTCATGCCTTTGATTTTAATCGTATTGCTGGCCAGAAGATTGTAGTACGGCATGCAGGTGCTAATGAGAAGATGCAGACCCTTGACGGTACGGTGCGCGACCTTGATGAGCAGATGCTTCTTATCTGTGATGCAGAAAAGCCTGTCGCAATTGCCGGCGTTATGGGGGGAGGGAACTCTGAAGTCAGTAACCAGACAACTGATATCCTGTTGGAAAGCGCCTATTTTAATCCCATCAGTGTTCGACGTACCAGTAGAACGCTTAAATTGAGTACAGATGCCTCGTATCGTTTTGAACGAGGTGTTGACCCAAAAGGGACTATCGTCGCACTTGACCGTGCTGCACAGTTGATTGTTGAGTTGGCTGGGGGGCAAGTAGATGAGGGTGGATGTGACTGCGTAGGTAAGCTGCCCGAAAATCCACCCATTGCACTTCGTCTTAGCAAGGTCAACGATTTGTTGGGAACGGATCTTTCCCTGGTTGAAGTGGCCTCATTTTTAAATGGAATCCAAATTGCCACTGAAGTCAAAGACGATCAGACCCTTACGGTGTTCCCTCCAAGTTTCAGGGTTGATCTGGATCGAGAAATTGATCTTATTGAAGAGATTGCCCGCTTAAAAGGTTACAACGAAATTGCCTCGACGCTGCCAACTGTGCCGATGAGTTTTTCTGAACAGGATGATATCAGACGGACTCGTAAGCAACTATCCGGAATCATGGTTTCTCTAGGCCTTTACGAGGCTGTGAATTATAGTTTTATATCGCCAAAGCATTACGATATGCTTCAGCTTAGCGTTGATGATTACCGTCGCAACTCTGTCCAAATTATCAATCCACTTACTGATGACCAGTCGGTGATGCGAACTATGCTGCTGCCTGGACTTCTTGAAAATGTGCGGCATAATTTGAATCGCCAAACATCTGATGTGGCGCTCTTTGAGATTGGCAAGGTTTTTCTGCCATGTGCTGATCAAGAGTTGCCTGATGAGGTGACACGGCTCTGTGCAGTTTTCAGCGGTAGACGTAACCCTGGCTCATCACATTATCATTATGGTACAGACAGTATCGAACTCATTGATATAAAAGGAAAGATAGAAACGATTGTCAATGAGCTTCGACTCAGCGCTGCTAGTTTTTCAGTTCCTGAAACTGGTTTGACCTACTCAGAAAAAGGATTTACTGTTGAGGTCAATATTGCTGATACGCTTATTGGCTATATGGGAAAAGTTGAAAAATCCTGTCTGAAATCCTTCGGGATTAAACAGGACGTGTTTTTCTTAGACATTGACATTACTGCTCTTGTTAAACTTTCAACAACACCAACCGTGTTTGTACCAATTTCAAAATATCCCTCTGTTAACTGGGATCTTGCTTTGGTTGTTCCCGATTCAGTTGGTGCCGGCACCCTTACGGACGCGATATTAACTGCAGCGTTACCACTGGTAAAAGGCGCCGAGATTTTTGATGTATATAGTGGAAAACCTATTGAAGAAGGTTTTAAAAGTGTAGCCCTCTCGATTACATATCACTCAGACGAGCAAACGTTAGATGATGAAAAAGTTGGTGTAGTTCACCAAAAAATAATTGATTTGGTAGCTGCTAAATTTGACGGAAAATTACGGGAGATGTAGGGGTGACACGGGAAAACATTACTCGAAAAGATCTTGCAGACGCCATTAACGATAAGATGGGCTTTTCTAAGCGCACTTGCAGCACCATCGTTGATGAGTTTTTTGAATGTATTAAACAAAATCTTCTTGTTGAAAAAAACGTTAAACTTGTTCAGTTTGGTACCTTTAAGGTTCGGAAGAAATCTCCTCGTGTAGGACGTAATCCCAAGACTGGTGAGTCTATGGAGATATCACAAAGAAGTATGGTTTCATTTAAGCCAAGCAAGGTTCTTCGGGCTGAAATTAACCGAGGCCAAGTGTAAGTATTCATTTAATTGGATTGTTACTGTGGGGCAACCAAACGGATTTGCTCAAATTCCAGATAAAGCGTATTTTAAAATAGGTGAAGTGTGTGATATTACAGCAATTAAATCACACACCTTGCGTTATTGGGAGTCTGAGTTTACTGTAATAAAGCCTCAACGTGCCGATTCAAAGCAACGGCTTTATCGGAAAGTTGATGTTGAAAATGTCCTGAAAATCAAAAGCTTGATTTATGATAAAGGGATGACTCTTGCCGGAGTCAAAAAGTATTTGGCACAGGAAAAAACTGATCATAAGGAACAAAAAACCAGTTCCCCTCAGGTCGGAAATATATTAGGTAGAATTAAGGAAGAACTGGTCTCAATAAAAAAAATACTGTCGTAAGTAATATGGTTTTTTAAGATTGTGTCGGGATGTAGCGCAGCCTGGTAGCGCACTTGACTGGGGGTCAAGGGGCCGGAAGTTCGAATCTTCTCATCCCGACCATTGTTAGTATTAAGCACCTAACTCTTTTTGAGTTAGGTGCTTTTTTTATTTGCAAACAATTTGCAAACTTTTGCTCTGGAATGGAAAGGATAGATCACCAGTTGTCGAGTATCTTTGTATTCCTTGCCATTGTTATTTCCGATATCCCACTCTTGAATATATTCTGATTAACTCTACTTTGTTACATTAAAGACACATTAATCAATTGAAATAATTGATTAATTTTTGATATTAGTTCTACTTTGTCACATTTAATTCTCTCGTCATTCCCGCATGCTTTTGGCGGGAATCCAGGAAAGAAGTGGGACACTTCCCATATTTAACCCGCAGATAATTCTTTAGGATAATCACGAGAAAATATATTCAGCCTGTTTTTTCGGCCGAGAGCGTTGCCCTTACTTTGGCAATGGAGGCAGAACGCAAGTTTTGCAAAAGTCAAGAGCGGACCCGACCCCTTTTTTTTACTCGCCCCCTTTTCTTCTTTTTTCTTTCTTTTCCTTTTCTGTTGACAACATCAATATATCTCGCAATAGTCTGTTTTGTGTGATAGGAAAACAATAGCATTGTGCAGTTGCCATCTTGCCCTGTCAGTACCATTGCTCGTAGCTCGCACACCACGGCCTCAGGAGGGCTCTGAACGTTTGGGGACTAGCAAGTAACAAAAGAGTAGTGTCGGGGGGCAGCTCATCATTCGCCTTACGGCAGAATTGGCGCGAAAAACTGGTGACTTTCCATGTTAGGGCACTAATATCGGAATATATGGAAAATATACATAGAAACGCAATAGTGTGGAATAAGTGGAAAGTATTTTCCACTTTGAAGGCTATATATCACAATATATGGAAAATTTCGTAATATATTACGGCCAATAGCATGGAAAGTTTCCACTTATTAACAATGTTGGGCTTAATAGGCACAAATATAAATAAGTATCGTAAGTAAAGGAGTCAAAATGGTCAAAATTCATCTTGCACAGATTTATTACAATACTTCATATTACGATCCTCCAATTGACTACCTTGAAGAGCCAGTTGCTTTTAACGAAAAGAATAATCCTCTCGGGAAATTACGTTCAATTGATGAAATACAAGAGTACCTAGTTGAGTCCAAAAGTACATATGTCGAGCATATCCGCGCCAAATTACTGAATATTGCAAATTGGTCAGGTGAAAACAACTGCCACCTGCTTGTTTTTCCGGAATATTCGGTCCCACCGCAAGTACTTTTAGAATTACGAAAAGTATCCATAGAATATTCGATGATTATTGTTGCAGGGACTCATCGAGTCCAGTCTGGAGCCAATGCAGAATCGATATACCGTAATTTGAAAATTTATGAAGATTCCAATTTTGTAGGTAGTGCATGTAGCCCCATCATTTGTCCTGATGGAACAGTGTATCTCGCAAAAAAAATTAAAAAATCGAAATGGGAACCGAACTTAGTTACACCGGAAAAAGAACCAAAATCTTTTCGAATTGAATGTAAGGGGGAACCAATATTAATTTCTGTAATTCCCTGTATTGACAGTCTCCACACAGAAGTTATAGGGAAAATTTTATCAAACAAGGAACAACAACCTAATATAATAATTTGCCCTTCAGAGTCGCCACCTACAGCTTTATTTGAATCTATAGCCAATCTTCTTGCCTCCAGTGAAACACTCTTTTGTTATGCCAATACAGCAGAATTTGGGGGGTCGTTTTACAATATTCCAGAAGCTTGGGGGACATACCTAAAAGGTCATGCGCATTTCTATGATAAGTTGCCATCGAAAACTGAAGCTATACTTGAATTGACCGTAGATCAAAATTGTTTTTATGCCAAAAAAGGATCATTAAATAACGCACCAAATTGTTACCACCCTTTCCCTTATCCAATAATTTGTATAAAGGAAAGTGAATGGTTAAATGATATTGAAGCATTTAAAAAAGAGACAATTGAATGGCTGAAAGCATCTGATATATCACCAGCTATAGAGTGGATGGATCTTTTTTTGTCAGAGAATTTTGCAAAACTCCCGAATCTTGTTGGGCAAAATTTGAAGTATATCAGGCATAGCATTTTGCCTTTATACGATGGCGGCATTGATACTATTGAAAAGTCATTTTTAAATGTCCCAATCGACGAGAAGGTTGAAAATACGACTTTGTTATGGGCAATTAGGGTAAATAGTACAATCGATATCCTTTCTAAACTTATAAAAAATATCCCTGATGATTTAGCGGACGATTTATTTGCATGCCTAAAATATTTAAGAAAAATTTCCAAAAAATTACCCTCTATACCTAATGATCTTCCAGCAAACCTCTCTTTAATTCCGACACAACCTATTGTTCAGCAAGAATTTTCCGGAGAAAGAGAAATCATTGAATCTTTCCAAAATCGAGGGTCTGATGTCGATCAAATTCGTAACTTTTTGGGCAACCCGGACAATAAGGTAATTGTTGTTACTGGCGCTATTGGTATGGGGAAAAGTTCTTTTGTTCATTGGATGTTTAAAAAACAATTTGGGGATTGGGAAATATTAAGAGTCTATATTTCAAAAGAAGCAAGAGCGCCAAGGCTTATTGCCGAGATTGGGTATTTAGTTGGTATCTTTATTGATATTGACAGCCTGTCTACTGCAACTGGCAATGTCTTTCGTCAAATTGTTAGGAAAATATTTATAGAATTTTATAAAAAACCCAAAAGAGCATTAGTGATTGATGACCTCCATGATATTTTAAAATCAGGGACGGCTCGCGACCATAATCAACTGTCAATTATGATGGAAGAAGCTGCAAACTGCAAACAATATATAGGAGGTAGATTGTTTATTGTCAGCAGTCAATGGCTTCCCTGGAAATGGGTGAACAATTCAGGTGTTGCCCATTTGCCACTAAAAAGAATCAACGATATATACGCAAGAAGAATTATTGAGTTTCACATGCGCCGTTGCAACCTTATAAAAGATGAGTCAATACCAGAGCCGCCACAGGATTTAATCGATTTGGTAAAGGGGCATCCTCTTTCAGCAAAAATTGTTGTCGATGCAATTAAAGATAAAGAATTCAGTGAATTATCAAGCATTATAAAGGTGAATGAAATTAGTGGCTATGTGGCTGGTGAATTGCTCAAGCATGTCTCACTTTCAGAAGATGAAAAAAATGCCTACAACTTTTAGCTGTCTTCAGAAAACCTATCGAATTAAGCTTACTAAAAAAAGTGTCGGAATCAGAACTAGAGAAAATAATTAATGAATTATCAACAAGATGTATTTTGAATTTTGATGGTAAATATTTGGAAATGAATGAAGCAGTTAGACGGTATTTTATCACTACTATAAAAAAGGAAGACAATGATTCATTTCATAATACTGCTGCAAAGTATTATCAGGACAAATACGAATATGAACTAGATCTTATAAATAAAAACCCAAGTATTGTGGCTGAGTTTGTTCATCATCTATCCATGTCAGAACAAATTGATAAAGCTAAGGAGTTGAAAATATTAATTGTAGAAGAGATAAAGCCAACAGCAAGAAAATTATATAGAGATAAACAATACAGCAAATCTTTCGAACTATATAGATTGTTACAGAAAATTGTACCAGATGACGTTGAGGTGCTTGCTTATATTGGCAGATGCAACGCTAGACTGGGGCAATGGAATAGCTGTGATCAGGCTTTTGAATCTGCTATTGAGGTGGCAAGAAAGATTGGCCAGCAGGTATGGTGGTTGTATAGAGATTGGGGCCATATAAAAGCTCGTTACAACTATTTTGATGATGCTAAAGATTATTTTGAGAAAGCTTCATATCATAGGCCTGACGACCCATCAATAAAATCGTCATTAGCCTACATGCATTGGCGTCAAGACGAGCATGGTCTTGCCAGAGACTTATTTGAAGAGGTTTTGAATGACAATCCTTATCACAAATACACTTTAACTTTTTATTCTCGGTTCTTGAGTGAGACCGGTGACTACGTCAATGCCAAACTCCTTAAGGAAAGACTAAATAACCTAGAAAACGATTATGAGTATCGTAAGCCAATTGAATACGACATAGATGAAGATTATGATGATTAAATTCAATTACATAGCCCAACAAGGCCAATTCACCAGAAAAGCAGGGGATAGGCATGTTGAAGTGTATTGGCTAATTTAAGTTCACTCTCACTGCAATCACCAGCGTTCCCCTGTTTTCTGGTGATTGCAACGTTCGTGCGCCAAGCGCAGCTTGGTGCTTCTTATAGGGTGCCTTGCCCAGTATCAAGGTGAGAAGTCCCAATCGGGTAAAGCTTAACCAGCAGCCCGTACCGAGTGTTGCGCGACTCGCGGAGCTGGAACTAAGGCGAACAACAGTCGTGAAGCGTACACAGGGAACACTGTAGGCCGCAGGGGAGACGTACCTCCCCAAAGCAATTCAGCCCCGTTAGTAGAAAAGAAGCAGTTGGCGACGGTTTTAACGTGCCGGAAGCCAGCACACAGAGATCGCTATGGTGAGATCTTGAGGGACTGCCGGGGTCCGAGAGCGTGGCATGTAGTGAGAGAAGCATCAGGAACTCGAAGTCTGCGCTTATCTGGGAGACCCTTACTCTTCCTCCGATCGAAGGATTGGAGGTAGGACGTATCAACCGCAAGAAGAGCGTCCGACGGGATTAAGGGAGTCAGATCATCTCATAGTACTCTGAGACGGTAGGGCCGTTCACATGGGGAAGGGGATGACGGTATTGTGTAGCTCGCAAAGGAAACATATGCAGATACGACAGGCTGATAAACATATGCAAACCTCACTGCGGGGAATAGCAAAAAGAGCAAAGGAAGATCCAAAACACCGATTCGGAAATCTGTATAGCCTGTTGAACGAAAAGAACCTGATAGAGTGCTTTCCGCAGTTAAACCGGAAGGCAGCCCCAGGAGTGGATGGAGTTGACTGGAAAGCCTTTGAAACGGATCTGGAAGAAAATGTTAGCCAGTTGGCAACAGCTCTGAAGGAGAAGCGTTATAAGGCCAAGCTGGTACGTCGCCGTAATATTCCAAAACCCGGCGGCAAACAGCGCCCGCTCGGAATCCCGGTGATCGGCGATAAATTAGTGCAGTCTGCTGCCGCTCAGATATTGTCAACAATATATGAGCAGGACTTTTTGCCCTGTAGCCATGGTTATCGACGAGGCAAAGGCCCGCAGCGGGCTGCTCTCGAACTTAGCCAAAAGCTGCACCGGGGTAGATATCGTTGGGTAGTTGATGCCGATATCAAGGGGTTCTTTGACCACATCGACCACGAGTGGTTGCTGAAAATGCTGGAACAGCGGATCAATGACCGTGCTTTTATCGGGCTGATTCGTAAATGGTTGAAGGCCGGTATTCTTGAGGAAGATGGACAGGTTGTATTCCCTGTAACCGGAACTCCTCAAGGCGGTGTAGTTTCAGCCGTACTAGCCAACATCTACCTGCACTATGTACTCGATTTATGGTTTGAGAAGATTGTAAAGCCACGTTGCAGCGGAGATGTAATGCTGATGCGTTTTGCAGACGATTTTGTCTGTTGCTTTCAGTATCGCGAAGATGAACAACGGTTCTCCAAAGACCTCGGTATGCGCCTGGGAAAGTTCAAATTAGAGCTGTCTGTCGAGAAAACGAAGGTGATTAAATTCACCCGATTCGAGACCGAGAATAACAATAGCTTTACCTTTCTAGGATTCGAATATCGCTGGGGTCTGAGTAGAGCAGGAAAACCGTTGATGACGATGCAGACAGCCATGTCTAAGTTCCGAGTTGCCTTGGCTGCGATTGAAGACTGGATAAAGAAAGATCGCAGCAAACTTGGAACCGCTGCATTGCTCACCAAGCTCAAGCAGAAACTGCAAGGACACTTCAATTATTACGGAGTTAGCGGTAACTGTGATATGCTGCGGAAATTTCGCTGGCATGCGTGTCAGATAGTCTTCAAGTGGTTAAATAGGCGAAGTCAGAGGAAGAGCTGTAATTGGACAGGGTTCAGAGAAATGTTATCCTATTTCAAGATACCCACTCCAAGAATTATCGGATATTGGTAGAAACCCTTTGCGCTTGTACGAGGCGAACAATACTGAGGAGCCCTGTGCGGGAAAACCGCACGCAGGGATCTGTGAGAGGGCGGTCGGGAAACTGGCCGTTCTATCTCGATGGCTACAAAAAAGTCATAGATCGTATAAACAATTGGAGAAATTATGAGATTATCGGATAGAGACGCCCAACTTTTTTTTGATTTGATGTGGGGGCTTCAATATTTTGTCAATCAGAAACAAAAAATAAATAATAATATTAAAAGCTTGAAGGAATATATAAAATGTTCCACAGAAGAAAAGCTTGAAGTCCGCACAGCTCTTTATTCGGATATTAAAATTATTGATTCTTATATTCAAGAAAACCCTCAGAAGTTATCTGTAGAGAGGTTAGATATTATTTCTGGATGGAAATGCTTTGTTAAAGGAAATTTCCATATTGAAAGATATTTAAAACGATGTGCAATATTCATTGAAAATGATGAAGTCTACGGAGTGTTAGCTCTCCATCAAAATTTCGATGAACTTATTCACCGTTCTCGCCTCCCTATGTATGTCCAAACAGTTTTATTACCATTTCAAGGTAAAATTATATATGATGGACTCTTTCAGGCACATAACATCTATTTTGGTAGTGGAATAAAACGTGAATTGAAGGAATCCTATATGGCAGCCAAGCAAAACAATCGTATTATTGAAAGTTTTGATACTGCTAAAAATGATAGCCAAAAAAAGAAAGAAAATACGAATACGCCTCTTAAAAATTGGAGATCTGAATTAAATGAGCTTTCCAATGGCTCCAAAAAATTAACAGGTAAGGCATCCGATCCGGTAATATTTAGTCCCGCATTTAGCTTGGTTAAGGCAAGCATTGAATTTGCGCAATCTGCAGTATCAAACCCAGATGACCAAGAAGGACTTTATAAAGCTTTAAACAAAGTAAGGCGTGCATACAACAAATCGAACACTGTACTTAATCGTCAAGAATAATAATAAAAGCCGAACAAGACGGTTGCACCTGATTGCAGGGGCCGCGCCGTTTTTGAAAATTTTATGTGTTCGTGAGTCCTTGGCATTTAGATAGTTTTGTGGAAGCCCCTGCGACAGTTGAACCGCGACGTTATGAAGGATAGAACGGATATTAATGGAGATATTTACTGAGTTCTCGATAGAAGTTTTGATGTGACCCGAAAGAATAAAGGTAAAGAATCGAACCTTCGATCTCGTATGCTAGCAGAATAAGGTTGTTTCCGACTTTGTATTTATAAACTCTTATTCCTTGTAGGTCTCCTTTTTTCAAGTCGCCTATGTCAGGGGTGGTCATGATTGTTTTGATGGCCTCATCCAGTTTTTTAATCTGGTTTTTCTTCAGTTTCTTTTTTTGTCGGGCAAAAGTCGGAGATTGGATAATCTCTGAAATATTATCCATACATTATTCTCCAAAAACATATTGAGTGCCTAGTCCAGATTTTATTTCTTCTTTACCAATTAAAATATCTTGGATAAAGGGAAGTGGTAGCTCAGGATTTTCTTCAATTATTTGGCCGATTTTTGCCCAATACTCAATCTGTCCTGCTACTGATCGTTTGAATACTTTGGATTGTACTTTTGCTTTTGCGACAAGTTCATCAGAAATTTTGACTGCGGTTGACATATCGTCTCCTTTATTTTGAGTTTTGTTTTATATTGACATATAAAGTTTTTTATTGCAACTAAACGTATCAAAAAGTCATAATCGGGTAGCCGGGGGTTTTTAACCCCCAGCCCCCACACCACCTTGCATGCGGCTCCGCACAGGGCGGTTCACTTGGGATGATGAAGCTTGATCCATCCATCGCGTAACGAATAAAGACCCTGGGATTTCAGATAAGCATTTGATAACGCCTGTTGTATTCCCGGAGTTTTAGAGCTACGCCATGGGCCTTTGCTGGTAATCGGGGGTCGTGAATGGGGGGCGTGAATGGTGGCGTGAATGGGGTCGGACCGAGCCAACATTCCGATATGACAACACAATAGAAAGAAAAATGACCTAAAATCATCCTTAGAAGGTCGATTTTGATATCAAAAATGAACCGTTAAGGAAAATGCCGAGAACTTAACATCCCTTACAGCACCCATTTCACGCCTGAAAATGACCGTTTAAGGCCAGAAAACATGCATT
>JADGBM010000004.1 GCA_015231515.1 Desulfobulbaceae bacterium | reverse complement strand
TACCTATTATTCATATAAATTTCCTCGGTTACGACGAACAATCTCACCGCCGTGGCCCGCATTCGCTGTTTGCCCACTGGACTTTGAAAGGGATTGACGACGCTATCGCCCGCTTGTGGCGCGCCGCCAACCATTCCGCCTGGCGACAATACGATCTCTGGGTCTACTCCGATCACGGGCAAGTCCGGGTCCACCCCTACCACCAGATTCAAGGCTACGCTCTGGCAGAGGCGGTGCGGGTAACGTTTGGGGAATTGAACGTAAGTACTCCGGGAATTACCACTGAAGGCGCGAACAGTGTGCAGACCCAGCGGGTTCGTTTTCTTGGTGGTAACAAGATACAGCATCTGTTTCCAGTCCCTGGTAACCATGGCGATGATCCTGACGAACAGCAACCAGCCGTTACAGCTCTCGGGCCGGTAGCCCACATCTACGCACCACGAAAACTGACAGATGACGAAAGCAATTTTGTCGGCTGCGAATTGGCGCGCACGCATAAAATTCCGCTGGTGCTCAATATTGAGGCCTCAGGCAGACTGTGCGCTCGGGCCGAGGAAGCCGAATACCACCTTCCACAAGACCTTGCCGCGTTGTTCGGAGCGCAACATCCATTCATTGATTCACTTGGCGAGGATCTGGTTCGACTCTGCGAACACCCGGATGCCGGCGACTTCGTACTGCTCGGATGGCGGGAAGGCATCACACCGATGACCTTCGCCGAAGAGAATGGTGCTCACGCCGGCGCGACACCCGAAGAGACCAATGGTTTCGCGTTGCTGCCGGTGGACGCTCCTTTGGCTGAACGCCAACATTCGTATCTTCGTCCCTTAGATCTGCGCAAGGCGGCGTTGCAGCATCTGCAAAAATTGGAGCGCAAATCTGTTGCAGCTCGCAAACGTGCCCTCGCCACGCCAACGGACACCCTTCGGGTCTTAACCTACAACGTGCACAGTTGCATCGGCATGGACGGCAAGCTCGATGCCGAGCGCATTGCACGAGTAATCGCCCGTGCCAGACCAGACGTGGTGGCATTGCAAGAATTGGACGTTGGACGCCTGCGTACTGCGGGTATTGACCAGGCGCATCTGATCGCTCACTATCTGGAGATGGAGTTTCATTTCCATCCAGCCCTGCACCTTAAGGAAGAACGTTATGGAGATGCTATCCTGACGCATCTGCCGCAACGCCTGGTTAAGGCCGGGCCGCTGCCGGGCCTTGCCAACAAACCGCTTTTAGAACCACGCGGGGCCCTCTGGGTTGCCATCGATTTTTACGGCAAGGAGGTTCAAGTCATCACTACCCACTTGGGCCTGCATCCACGTGAACGCACGGCGCAGGTTGTGGCCCTGCTCGGCAATGACTGGCTGGCCCACGATCTGTGCCGGGCTCCGGTCATTCTGTGCGGCGACTTCAACGCTCTGCCTTTTTCGACAGTGTGCCGCCGACTTGCCGGGCGACTCAAGGACGTGCAAGTCGAAGCGCAACGCCACCGCCCTAAAGGCACCTATTCCGGCCGTTTCCCTGCCATGCGCATCGACCACATTTTTACCAGTTCCGGCCTTGAAGTAACCAGCATTGAGGTTCCAGGTTCGGAGTTGGCGCGTAGCGCCTCTGATCATCTGCCTCTGATTGCTGAAATACGTTTCCTATAAGGAGAACTATGAAATGTCATCAGCAGAAAATAGATAAAGTGTTGCAGAAACTGGGATCGTCTACCCGTGGCCCTTCAGCGGACGAAGTACGGATGCAACAGCTGGAGCACAGTCCAATCAAATCATTTCTCTTGCCCTGGGCGCAAAGAAGATGGTTGCCAGATACATCATTGAAACAGTGGGATACTATCATCACCACAAGGGATTCGAATCCTATGTCCGTTGCCTTAAAGGCATGGGCCAAGCGATGAGTCGCACCAGCATCAAAAATGAGTATGAAAAAATTCAAGAGGTTTGCGTAGTCTGCTTCCAGAGGGGAAAAGAACTTCTGGCAGAAATGGGCAAGGAAGAGTAACCCTGCTATGAGGTTATTTTCGACTATTGGTCTATGTTAATCGGGCAACTTCTATGGCTAATACCACGCTTAAGAACTTCGTGGTTATAGGCATATAATACATCTCGGCGCTTAAGCATCCCCACTACCCATTTTGAATCAGCCGACTCAACAACAGGTATCTCCTCATAGCCTTTTCGATCAAACAGGGTCATGGCAGAGTACAGGTTGTCGTCAGGGGTGAGAAAAACCACATCTCGGGCGCAAACATTTCCCACAGTTGAATTGCATCGAAGTTTTTCATCATGAAGGATGCTTTTCACATCCTGAAGTGAGATTATGCCTGTCATTTGACCTGTTTCATCAATGACAGGGAAATAAAAGCTGTTACGTGCCATACTGAATATTTGCAGTAATTGATCAGCATTGGCATTTTCACTTATAAAATCGACGTCTTCTGTGATTATTCTGCCAACAGGGATTGATTTCATAATTGCTGTTTCACGTCCCTCGTGAATATCAATTCCTTCCCTGGAAAAATCAACTGTGTCAATAGAGTCCTTATTTATTCGTGTCGCAACAACCGTCCCGATAATACTTGATAGCATAATGGGGATAATAATCCTGTAGTCACCTGTCATTTCGAACAATAAAAAAATTGCAGTTAAGGGGGCGTGGGTTGACGCCGCTAGAAATGCACCGATTCCAACAGCTGCATAAGCACCTGGTGTTGCTGTTAAAGAAGGAAAAATGGAGTGTACGACGCTGCCAAAGGAACCACCGCAGACGGCTCCAATAAAGAGCGCCGGTGCAAAAACACCTCCGGAGCCTCCAGAACCAAGAGTAATGGCGGTTGCACATATTTTGATGATAATTCATGACATCCTCCCAGCCCAATTCGACTTTGTCTCTGTCTTTGTCTTTGTAAACGTCAGCGATCGCTCCGGATTCAAGGGCTTCAAAGCAGGCCAGGGCTTTATCGGCTGAGTTGGGCATGGAAAAGGCCTCGGCGGTAGCGAGTGCGGCTTGTTTCAAGCCATGCAGTTTCTGCGCTGGAAGATCAAACACCCACTGCAGGGCGGCGCTGAAGGTCGTGGCTGTTGCTTCCCGCAGCAGGCGTCCGTTCTGACTGTCTCTGACCACTTCGCGGGCACCGGGTGCATCGAGGGCGACAACCGGCAGACCGGCTGCCATGGCTTCCGTCAGCACCATGCCCTGGGTCTCACTGGTTGATGCGAAGGCGAAGAGATCCATCGCGTGCAGGGCGTCAGTCAATTGTTGCTGTTGCAGAATGCCGGCAAGGTGCAACTGCGCTTCCAGGCCGGAGTTAGCAAAGGCATCCCGCATGGCAGCTTCGGACGGCCCTGTCCCAACCACTAGAAAATGTGCACGGCTGTTGAGGCTGATGAAATCAGCGACCGACCGAGTCAGAAATTCCAGGTTCTTTTCCGGCGCCAAACGCCCCATATGGCCGACCACGAAGGCATCTGCCGGGATCCCCAGCATTTTGCGAATGACACCGCCATCTCCCCGAGCGAACTTTTCCAGGCAAACCCCGGTGGGCACAACGGCAATCGGTGTACTTACGCCGCGTTCCAGCAACAGATCGCGGATGCTTTCGCTAGGGGCGAAAACCTGGTCGGAGAGGTTTGCGTAGCGGGTGGCAAGCTCAATCGCAAAAAGTTTCAAGGCGGGAGAGTTGCCGGGGACATAATGCGTATATTGCTCATATAGGGTGTGATGGGTGAAAACCAGCGGCAGTTCCCTGTGGCGCGCCAGGCGAAACGCTGTGTTGCCGAGCAGGAAGGGGTGGTGGGAATGCACGACGTCGGGGCGGAAGGCATCGATCGACTCGCTGAGCTGAGGATGGATCGGTAGCGCGACAGAGAAATCGCTGGCGTTGAAATTCTGGATGGCGTTGATTCGCACGACATCGACTTCGTCCTGGGGCATCTTGGGAAACTCGGGGGCGACGATCAGCACCCGATGTCCGCGCTTGCGGTATTCGGCGGTGAACGCTTCCACCGAACGCGCCACGCCGCCGACGTGCGGGGTGAAGGTGTTGGTCAGTATGAGGATGTTCATTTGTTACGATTCCTTTCCGATGAGGTTGATCGAGCCCATTTTATCGGTGACATTTACCGGTTCGAAACCGGGCAGGCGTATCTCGACAGGAGGAGCGAGACGATGCCAGTCACCTTGCCACTCGACGTGAGGCGGACTACCTGTCCGCGTTGTGATGCTCATGGATACCGCCCCAAAGCTTGTTGGTGCCGGTCCGAACCGGATCGACGCGTCCTGCTCAAGCCAACGTGGCGGAATGCCAGCTCCAAGGATGAGACGGTCACCCTCCTCACGCACGAAACAGTTGCGGATCATCAGCGCCCACTCGGCAGCGGCCCAGACGTGATGACCGTCGCCCATGCAACCGCCGCCGGTATGCGGATGGATCGCCTCCGGCCACTGGCCGGTCGACGAAGCGAGGGCGGCGACGGCATCCATCAAGTCGAGGTGACGTGGGTCTCCGGCACGTAACAATACCTGGGCTATATGCAGGGTCAGGTAGGCGTTGAGACCGGAATGGATCATGTCCTGGTAAAATGCCCCCTTAACGAAACAGCGCTTGAGCAGAAAATCAACAGTATCGAGCAGGCGTGGATCATCTGGAGCGCAGAGCTGTGCTGGATAGCCCAGCGCTAGTGATCCAATCGCACCGGCATCGAGCCGGCGATAGGGTGAAGCGGGCATGCCTGGACGTTCGAGCCGCTTGGCGCAGCCCGCCAGACTTTGGTCCACTGCCACCGCGAAAGCATCAGCGACCTTTGCAAAATCTTTACTTTGGGCGGGATCCTGTTCCTGGAACATAGCCGCCGCCGCGCGCAGGCCCGCGATTCCCCAGAAATCATCCCAATAGTAGTAATCGTTGGGACCCAGATGTTCGGCGCTGAAACCAGCCGGCAGCAGCCCGGCATGGGGCGCGTCCAGGTCAGCATCGAGTCGCTTGCGTATAATCCAGCGGGCGCCGCGCAGGAGAGGCGCTCGCCATTCAGGGGAGAGCGACCGCCCGGTCAGGGCGAAAAAACGTTGCAGGATCCACAACACCTGGCCATTGGAATCCCATTCACCTTCCTGAGAGCGAAAATAACCAGGCGCCGTCTGACGCTCCGGGAAGCGCGCCAAAGCACGTTCGGCGCGCTTGGTCAGGCCGACGCAGAGGAGGGCATAGATAATGAAAGCGGCGTCGCGAAACCAGAAACGTTTATAGGTAAATGGACCGGGATAGACGTCATCTGGTGAATGCAGAATCAACGAGGTGATCGCGGCGTCGTAGAGAAACTGATACAGCGGCTCCGGGCAGGCAAGATTGCAGTGCTCGCGATGCACGGTGCTCCAGGCATCAGTGGAGAGTCTTTCGGAAGCTTTGGTGGCAAGCTTGATGGTGGTAGTCATCTCAGTCGGTTTGTCAGCACCGACTGGAAACAGCGCCGCTGCGGTGACCATGCCAACGTCACAGACTCCTTCGGTTTGATCATCCCGGTCTTTGAGATGAATGTACACATCACCGTTGCGATAATCAGAGATATGATGCCGGAGAGCGGGCTTGCTGAAGTCGACCTGGTGGGATTCGTCGACCGTCCAGGCAGTGCGCTCGCTCGACAGCTTGACCTGATGAATGAAGCTGATGCCCTCCGGGTTGTACGGGCGTAGTGCCAGAACCAACCAAGCATTGGCGTCGGCCCGAGCTGTTAAATGCAGCTTGCAGACCGGGACCCCCGACTCGAGTTGCACCCAGGCGCGGCTGCTCAGAGACAGCCCTTGCATGGCCGTCTCGGTGGTGATGCAAACCCCGTTGCCCATCTCCTGTTGTTGCCGGCAATCGTCGGCGCGTGAAGGTAGCAGGCCGCGGCCATCCTCGGACAGCAGCCAGCACTGCAAGGACCAGCCATCGAGAAAGGGGGTGAGCAGACCCCGGGGATCGACAATCGGCAGTTCAGCGCAGTCCGGATAACCAATCGCCGTCCAGTTGCGGTGGGTGAGGTTAATGTGTGTGATCGAAAAGGCGCGCGGGATAAAGGATACGTCGTTCGGATCGAACTGGCGTTCAATCCAGTAGGGCCAGACCCAGTCGAGGTTATGCTGGATGACCCGGCTGTTGATCAGGCCGCGGGCGTGAAAGACCACGCCGGCTCTAAGCAGTTCAATCGGTTCACCCACTTCGGACGGTTGGGCAAAACTGTGCAGCCGTGCCAACAGGGCCAGTGGATCAAGGAAGCCCTTCTGGCGTGCGATTCGCCGGATTACGAACCGCCAAGGTAGCCATTTCATCCAGATCACGACAGTTCCCCCTTGATGGCGCCGGTGTCTGTATAGCGAGACAGTGCGCGGCGTGCGAGCCGACTCAGATAGATGACCGTGACCACCGTGACAATGAAGCCGGCGCCATAAAGGACCCATTGCAGCGGAGTACGATCCAGTTTGCTGGCACCATGGGCGGTGATGTCGGCAGCAATCGAGCCGAGATAGACGTTGTGGATTGAGTAAGGGATAATACCCAGCAGCGTCCCGCCTAAGAAGCCAGGGAATGAAAACCGGGTCAAACCGAAAAAGTAGTTGGAGATCTTTCCGGGAAAGAACGGGATCAGACGCGTCAGCAGCACGATCTTCCAGCCATGCGGCGTCAGCTCTTCACTCACAACTTGCAGTTTGGCGCGGGCCATGACAAATGACCGGGCACGCTGTCCGAACAGATAGCGTGCGATCAAAAATGCCAGAGCCGCCCCGAAGGTTGTTCCCAGCACGACAACAATGGAACCTTCGACGACGCCGAACACGAAACCGGCGCCAGTGGTGAACAGCACCCCTGGCAGTACCAGCACCACCACCGCCGCCATGATCAGGATAACCAGCAGCGGCGCCCAGGCGCCTTGAGCATCGAACCACTTCAACAGATTCAACACCTGTTCATGGGCGTCGAAATAAATCAGTACGGCGAGTAGCACGGCGACTAACAAAATGCTTGCTGCAACGCTCCATAGTGGTGACTGTATGTGGATGCTGAGACGTTTAAACATGGTCTATTCCATCAGTGTCCGTTCTTTTATTAGTTTGTGCATGCACTTTGTCTTCGCGACCTTGGCTAATCAGGGTTCGTTCCAAGGCGGCAACCGCCTTGGCAAAGTTGTCGAAAGTCACGGGGTCTTTCTCGCCGGGAAAGACATTTTTGAAATCAGCGGGATACTTTGGTATGCCTTTCAGCCGTTCAGCCACCACTTCACTGTTGGGCATGCCCATTTCAATGGGGTTAATCCCAATAAAGCTTCTCCCCAAGCACTAAAACCTCCTTTATTTGGATCATTTACTCTCCGTCAATGTTTCACGAAGGGCCTTCCGTGCCATTTCATCCAGGTCTGCATCAGTTACCGTGGGAAGGTAGCGCCTTCGAAAAAGTTCGTCGTGCAGGATACTTAAAATGGCGACCAGTGGTGAAGCCACCAGAACACCCATCACCCCAAAGGCCGCCACACATAAGAGCATCGAGAATATCACCGTCAATGGATGCAGCCTCATACCGCGCGCCATGATAAAAGGCTGAATCACATTGCCTTCCAAAGCCTGAACCCCAAGATAGGTGAGCAAGACCCACAGCGGGGTCATGCCCCCTTTGCCGAGGGAGAGCAATAGTGCCGGCACTGCGCTGAGGACCGGGCCCAGAAAGGGAATAGTGGCCAACATGCCGGCGATCAGCCCGAGAATCAGGCCGTCCTTAAATCCGAGGATCAACCACATGCACAGAAACACCAGCAGACCAATCGCCACCATCCCCGCCATCGTAGCGAGGGCCCAACCGGGCACAACCTTGCCGATACGCTGCGCGATGATCAGAGCTTGATCATGATGGCCTTCGGGAACAATGGAAAACATTGCTCCTATGATTGGACGGGGATTCATGAGGGTAAATGTCACACCGAAAAAGACGGTCACCAAAACGACCAATATCTGTCCTCCATTAAACGCTATCGCGGTGAAACTGCCGAGCACCCCCCGTAACATTCCACCAATCCCCGAACGAAGAGAGCCTTCCTCTTCCGGGGATCTGGGCTGAGTTTGCTCGCTGTTCTGCTGCGCAACTTTCTGGCCACCCTGTGCCCCATCAGTCTGGGTTCTTTCGGTTGCGACTTCGGCCTGGAGTTTTTCCTCAGTGAGCGCGGCCTGTTGTTCCATTCTGATCAGGGGTTTTTGAAGGCGTTCCCAATATTCAGGCAACTGTTTCGAGAGGTTTGTGACCGACACCTTCATCGGCTCGAAAAAGGACCATCCTGTCAGGACAAGGATAACAATAAATCCCCCCACGACCAATCCCGCCGGTAGCTTGCGACCACCTGTAAGAGATCGTATCCACGAAATCAAGGGATTGACTGCGAGCGAAATCAGTATAACGAGAAGGAAGGACAACAAAATGGGAGACAGCAGCGCGTAGGATTGGATGAAAGCGAACAAAGCCGCCCCCAGGAAGACATAAAAAGCAATCGATCCTGGTTTTTCCCCTGACTCCCGGTTAATAGACGGCAATTTTATTCTCACGTTGGTTTATGATTACCTTTAATGTGAAAGCCCTCTCCCGGCTAACGACGTCTACGCCAATAGTAACCGCCGCCACCACCAAACAACATGACCAACAAGACAATGATAACAATTGTTCCTAGACTCATGATAATTATCCCTTTAGGTTTTTCAGCATCCGTGTCACTTCAGGATTCTTCTTTTTTTCACAACCTGCGCATCTTTCAGCGCAACTCTGCCACGCGCACTACTTCTCAAAAACGTTCTTGATCTCACCGACCTTTCTTTGACCCTTGCCGGCTAATTTTTCAATGGTGCCTTCAACTTCCAACTCGTGATTATCACTAATTCTTCCAGCGACTTCCTTAGTTTTGCCCTTTACTTGATGGAACGTTCCTTGCGCTTTGTCCTTCGTGCTGGATTTCATGGTATTCCTCCTGAATTTTATTTAATCGGGTGTACGATAATCAAGATCATATCATTGCATTTGCAAACGGCCTGCCAATAACCGATAAAAACAAGGAGTTCAAATTAACCACTTAATATCAAAGTGTTAGGATTATAGTAGAGGACGGCTTAGAAGAATGAGATACCTCAATATTTGGCAAGGCCTCAGTATTTGACGGATCTGCTGAATGTAACAGCTTGTGTTGACGGGCTTTTCACTTCATATCGTTAGGATTCATTAATTTATTCTGCAAAATCAGTTAGTTACTCTATAAACCTCAATAAGAGATTCATGGCACGGTAGTTGTAATATCTCTAACTGTAAGTTAAGCGGCTACCCCATGCAGGAAATTGCCCAGGCGAACTTTAGGAAGGAGTTTGGATACTATGCAAATCGGACTATCGCCACAGGAGGAGATCACATAAAAAAAAGAGATGGACGCTTAAGAACTAATGACGGAAGAGATGCTATGGAGATCGAAAATGAGCTGGTCAATAAGAAGAACAAGTAAGCATTAGCAGCTTAGCGCTAAAGCACGGCACAAAATAATTTTGTTATTGGCTATGGTTGTTGAAACTATGGATTTCAGGTCTGATTAGCGAGTTGAAATCTACAAAAAAAACATTGGAGAGAGAAAATGAAAAAGAGATTGGTAAAGAGTATGGCCTTGATGTTTGTGGCATCATTGTTTGTAGCGGGCAGTGCTATGGCATTGCCATTAATAGAGGGAGCTGTGAGCCTTACCGGATCATTTGCGCCAACTGGAGGGACAAACTTAACAACGGCAACAGGTATTGATTTTATTGGCGATAGCGCTAAAGTCGGATTTCCAGGGGGGACAGGTGATTTGTCGTCACTGACCTATGGGATGTCCGTCGCAATGCATGATTTTACTTTCGATACCATAGCGTTAACGAACCCGCTATGGTCAGTTGAGGAATTCACATTTGATTTGGTTTCAATTAGTGTTACTTACCGAGACAACAGTTCGTTAATTCTTAACGGCTTGGGCATGATGGAAGGAGTTGGGTTTGATCCGACACCAGGCAATTTTATTTTTACAGCCAATAAGTCGGGCGCTACCTACTCTTGGTCTGGTGGGTCTGAGGCTGCCGCCCCCGTACCTGAACCGGCCACCATGCTGCTTTTGGGCACGGGTTTGATAGGTCTTGCCGGTAGCCGTCTTCGAAACAAAAAGAAAACAAGTTGAGACGATTCAGCCTTCACGGTCCCGGGGACCGTGAAGGCTTTTTTCTTAAATAGCCTTCATTGCACTCATATGTGAACGTAACTCCTCACCGATCATCTCTACAGCTGTGTAACGGATTGCTTCGTTAACAGCTATCAACTCTTTGTTGTCAACCCCTGAATCTTTCAACTTCAGCCCCTTACCAATGACATCAGTATCAATGGCAGACATAAAGTCAGCCAGGAGCGGCTCGGCGGCATTGGCAAAGAGATAGCAGCCGTACTCAGCAGTATCCGAAATAACAACATTCATCTCATAAAGCTTTTTGCGGGCAATTGTATTGGCAATCAGAGGAACTTCATGGAGTGATTCGTAGTAGGCAGATTCCTCTTTGATCCCTGCGGAAACCATCGTGTCGAAGGCCAGTTCGACACCGGCCTTGGTAAGCGCTACCATCAAAATACCATTGTCGAAATACTCCTGTTCAGCAATCTCTTTGGCGGTCGCTTCAGATTTTTCAAAAGCTGTTTCGCCTGTCTCCTTGCGCCATCTCAAAAGATTTGCATCGTCATTGGCCCAATCTTTCATCATTGTACTTGAAAACTGGCCAGACATAATCTCATCCATGTGTTTTTCAAACAGGGGTTGAAGAATCTCCTTGAGTTCATCGGCCAGATTGAATGCCATGATTTTTGCTGGATTTGAAAGACGATCCATCATGTTGGTGATTCCGCCATGTTTGAGTGCCTCAGTGATTGTTTCCCAACCATACTGAACAAGCTTTGAAGCATAGCCGGAATCAATCCCCTTCTCAATCATCTTGTTGTAGCACAAAATAGAACCAACCTGGAGCACTCCACAAAGAATCGTCTGTTCACCCATAAGGTCAGATTTCACTTCTGCTACGAAAGATGATTGAAGCACCCCGGCACGATCTCCACCTGTACCAGAGGCATATGCCTTAGCTATATCCCAACCATCACCATTTGGATCGTTTTCTCCATGCACAGCAATTAGCGTCGGCACACCAAAACCTCGTTTATACTCCTCACGCACCTCTGTTCCAGGAGATTTAGGGGCCACCATGACAACAGTCAGATCTTTTCGAATAGGCATCCCTTCTTCAACGATGTTAAAGCCATGCGAGTATGAGAGGCAGGCCCCTTTTTTCATTAATGGCATAACCGCGCTGACCACACTTGTATGCTGTTTGTCCGGAGTCAAATTGATTACCAGGTCCGCCAAAGGAATCAACTCATCATACGTTCCAACTTTGAAGCCATTCTCTGTGGCATTTTTCCAGGACTGTCGTTTCTCACGTATTGCAGCGTCTCGAAGTGTGTATGATATGTCGAGACCTGAATCACGAAGATTAAGACCCTGGTGCAGACCTTGAGCTCCACAGCCGACAATAACGATTTTTTTTCCTTTAAGTTTCTCAACACCGTTGAACTCAGAGGAGTCCATGAAACGACATTGAGATAGTTCTGCCAACTGATTGCGAAGCGACAATGTATTGAAATAGTTCTGAGCCATTATTTTCTCCCTTTCCAAAGTTTTTAAAATGATCTTTTAAGGTATCAATACTAATTCATTTTTTTATTGCGTAAAGCGATTTGTTTGCAATATCATCTTGCATTTTTTGAAACATAATGGTGTTTACTTACATATGGACATACAATCACTGAAACTGTTTAAACAACTCGCCGAAAACCTCCATTTCGGCAAAACGAGTCAAGCCTGTCATATAAATCCTTCGGCATTAACAAGGACTGTTCAGCGGCTTGAAGATGAACTTGGGGAAAAACTGTTTGTTCGTGATAATCGATCCGTAACCCTTACCCCACCGGGTAAACTTTTCAAAGAGTACGCTGAAGAAACCATTGCCCGCTATAATGAACTACGAAATAAAATTTCAACAGATGGGATACTACGCGGCGAAATATCTCTTTACAGCTCGGTAACCGCTGTTTACAGCATTTTACCTTCGATACTAGAGGGCTTCAGAGAACTATATCCACAAGTTCATATTAATTTGCAAACTGGAGACGCAGCAATGGCCTTGAATAAGCTTGAAAGAGGCGATGTCGATGTTACTATTGCGGCCATGCCGGATCAGATTCCGGGGCACCTTGCCTTTAAGAAAATAACGGAGACCCCTCTTGTATTTATAACCCCCACGCGCTTTCCTGAAATCATCAGCAAGTTTGATAGCGGCGATATAAACTGGCAAAAGACACCATTCGTGATGGCTGAAAAAGGCCTAAGCAGAAAAAGGGTTGACTCTTGGTTTGCACAAAAAGACATACAACCATATATTTACGCCAAAGTGGCCGGCAATGAGGCCATAATCGCCTTTGTAAGTCTGGGATGCGGGATTGGTGTTGTCCCAAAGTTGGTTTTAGAAAAAAGCCCACTTAAAGATCAGATAAGTACTATCGACGTCATGCCCCAATTAAGGCCATTTTCGGTAGGGATATGTGTGGTCCAAAAAAAGATATCAAACCCAATCATTAAGGCATTTTGGGATAACGCCGAATGCAGGTTACTCGTATCGAAAACGTAAAGTGACGATCAACAAAACAGTTGCTTATAGACATCCACGTATCAGTAACTACCAAAAAAAATCTCCCCTACAAAGTAGAGGAGATTTTTAAACATTTGGCTTCAAGCGATCTGTACAGCCAGAACTGTCAAGGCAAGGTCTAGTTTACAGCTTCAGAAAGACCCTTGCCAGCTTTAAACTTAGCAACTGTCTTGGCTGCAATCTTAAGAGCCTTTCCTGTGCTAGGATTACGACCGGTACGAGCTGCTCTCTTAGCAACAGAAAATGTACCAAAACCAGTTAAGGCTACAGAGTCTCCCTTAGACAGGGTGTTGGTCACAGTATCCAGCAAGGCTTGAAGTGCTCTTGAGGCGTCTGCTTTAGTAATTTCTGCGGATTCCGCAATAGCTGAAACGAGTTCTGATTTGTTCATATCTTGCCCTTTTAAAAAATAGATTGATATTTGATCATGGGATATACCCATAGACCGTTTGTTAATAGTTAATTTCCCGTATTATAAACTATAGAGTGGCAATAGTTGCAAGGCCTAAATGTGATTTTTTATTTTTTATTAAAAATTTCTTTCACTTTGTTGGCTGAATCAGCGCGGCATAGAATGGTAAACTAATCATGAGAAATATGAAAGAGTCAACGGAGTTACTTTGGTCAGTTCGTCCTGAAACTTCCTGGCGATATCTGATAGCGTCTCATTATTTTTTGAAAGGCCGCCCTACTCAGTGCCGCAATTGAAGCAGCCTTTGTCACATTCCCATTGGTCTCCATAAGCAAAGAGCCCAGATATTCGGTACTGAAGGCGTGCATTGTCTTCTCTTTGGCATCTTTGTAGTTGAGGTGCTTGATACGATCAATTTGCGTATCAATTCTCGAGGGAATATCCGTCAGCATTAAACCGATATCAGCAATATCTTTAAGTATAATCTCTTGGTTCTTGCTGTACATTACAGCACGCCTCAGAGTATTTTGGAGTTCCCGGACATTGCCCGGCCATTGCATCGCTGCCAAGGCACGTACGACAGAAGGTTCAACCGATTTTTGCAGAATGTTTTGCTCTGTGCAAGCCTGTTGCACCAGATGTTTTACCAACAATGGGAAATCATCGCGTATATCTCTTAGGCACGGTGTTTGAACGGTCACCACATTTAATCGATAAAACAGATCGCTTCTAAATAAACCGCCGGCTATTTTCTTTTCCAGATCTTGGTTGGTCATGGCAACAATACGGACATTAACCTTAACAGTTTTTGTCGAACCCAGGGGGCGAACCTCATTTTCCTGCAAAAAGCGAAGTAATTTTGTTTGAACGCTTAATGGAATATCGCCAATTTCATCAAGACAAATAGTTCCGCCATCGGCTTCTATCAATAGACCTACACGTTCAAAATCAGCACCGGTAAAGGCACCCTTTGTATGCCCGAACAGTTCACTCTCCAGCAAATGCTCCGGGATAGCCGGACAGTTAATCATAACAATTGGCCCGTTTCTTCGTTCACTTTCTGCATGTATGGCTTTTGCGGTAAGTTCTTTCCCTGTTCCACTTTCACCACGTACCAATACCGTATAATCTGTTTTGGCTACCGCCTGAATATTCTCATAGAACTTACGCATTCTGTCGGATTGACCAACAAAGTTAGCAAAAGTAACGCGATCCGAAAAACGTCGCTTTAAGCTAATGTTTTCACGAATAATTTTTTCGCGCTCTATAGCCATCTGGACTACTTTGTAGAGATAGTTGTAGTCAAATGGCTTTGTTATGAAATCAAAAGCTCCACACTTCACAGCCTCAACCGCTGTTTCGATACTCCCAAAGGCTGTCATCATCACTACCGTGACGGCAGGATCAATTTTCTTAATCCGGTCCAGAAGTTCAAATCCATCAATCTCCGGCATACGAATATCGGTCATCACCAAAGTCGTCTTTTGGTTCTGCACCGTATCCAGAGCAAAATTTGGGTTGGTACTGACCCAGACTTCAAGTTCAGGAAACTCGTTACCAATGATGACTTTCAAAGCCTCAAGCAACTCAATCTCATCATCAATAATTACAATTGTATTATCAGGCATAGCCCCTCTCACATTGTACACTTTTCAAGACAGTGCCAACAAAAGTAAGCACATATAGTGCTCTTTTTGTATACCATTCGTTCGTAAAATTCAAATATATTTTTATTCACAATAATACACCCGAGCAACTACAACAGTTATATAACCGATAACACGTATTTTATTCGTTGTCATCCAGCCATAAGGTCAACTTCATTTTGAAAATTATAAAACTTGGCAATTTATTTGCTTTATAACCTATGCAAAGTAAATCGAGATACTACTGAACATAACGGGGGGAAGGATGGGAAATATTGACTGTATTGCTAATAACAGTTTGCCTGGAGTTGATACAAACTCTAAGAACACATTGCAGTTTCTGCTCATCAGTGCCGTATGTGCAATTTTACTCATTGGCGTTATAGCCACAAAAATGAAACCGATTGAATACAAGGATTATGCACAGGTTATCAATGAGCAAAAGGCAAGACAGGCATTTGCAATGAGGACAGATCTCGCATACTAAGCGGTTTCAACTACTCAACGAAGGTCATCTCTCCTGCCTTTACTGCCACATTAAGATGGTTGTCTGGTGGTGGTATCGGACATGAAAAGTTGAAATTATAGGCACAATATGGGTTATACGAGAAGTTAAAATCTAACAGCACCGCCCCAACGCCCCCATAGTCAAACTCCAGATAGCGACCAGCCCCATACGTTTCTTCACCGGAAGTCAGGTCAGTGAAAGGCACAAAATAATTTGTGCTACCCTGCGCCACCTCTTCAACCTGCTGATAAGCGGTAAGGTGTAATCGCTGCCCCTCAATTTCAAATTCAAGATAATAGCGGGGGACATAGAAACGTTCATGGCCTGTTGAAGTTCTCAGCTGCAAAGGAGTCTGGTCAGCAATCAGATTTGCCTGAGCATTGAGTTTTAAAATTACATTAACAGGATAATAGTGAAGCGTGGTGAACCGCCACTGTTGCTCTTCTAAAAGCGGGGATTCAGGAGACTCTTTAAAGAAGGTGTTTTTAATCTTTCGCTGCTGAAGCACATGATTTTTATACTTCACATTTTCTAGAGTTCCAGTGCCACTACAGGAGGCAAGACCACAGATAAAGAGCAAGACACAGAGCACGTAAATCTTTCTTAAGGAAATTACCATAGGGCTATCGCTAGATTAAAAATGGTCGATTGGTAAGGACTGTTTACTATTTAGAACAGCAAGAGCGGATCTTAGTGGGTTTTCCTCTCTACGCACGAGCTACCTTATCTCTGATAAACTGCTGAATAGTACTCTTATCAGCAGGCAAAACTTCACAACGAGTTTCTCTGCCGATAAGAGAACTCAATGCCGGTGGCAGTTCCTGTTCGCCAACAGCAGTTTTGACTGCATCACCAAATTTACCGGGGTGTGCTGTGGAAAGACAGACCATTGGTCGGCCGGGTGTCATAGCATCAATACCAGCTTTTACGCCAACAGCCGTATGGGGGTCTAACAGATACTGGTTTTCTGTGTAAAACTTTCTGATGACCTCAGTTACTTCATCTTCTGATACAGATTGAGCTGCAAAATCGTTTTTAATTTTCATTGTAAGATCATTTGGAATATCTAAAACAGAGGTCAGTTCCAAAGAGTGCATCGCCACAGCAACCCTTGCAGAATCCTTATCCAACAGATAATAAAGGTATCGTTCAAAATTGGAGGCGAGCTGAATGTCCATGGATGGACTGGTCGTCTGGACAACCGTGTTAGTCGAATAGTCTCCGTTGTTAATAAATCGGGCCAGAATGTCGTTATCATTGGTGGCAAGAACGAGCCGGCCTATCCGTTCAACGCCGAGCATTGTGCGTGCTACATAGCCTGCAAAAATATCACCAAAATTGCCAGTAGGAACAGCAAAGTCAACCGGCTTAGCACCTTCAAGGCCCACCACCTTGAAATAGGCATAGATATAATAAACGACTTGGGCAAGTATGCGCGCCCAATTAATTGAGTTGACGGCACCCAGACAGTATTGATCTTTAAAGTCGATATCATTAAAAATAGTTTTGACAATTGCCTGCCCGTCATCAAATGTGCCTTCAATGGCGATATTAAAAACATTATCATCAAGAACCGAAGTCATCTGCAGTTCTTGAATAGGGCTCACTCTTTTGTGAGGATGAAGAATAAATATATTGATCCGTTCTTTTCCTCGAACTCCGTATATAGCTGCACTGCCGGTGTCACCCGATGTTGCACCGAGAATATTCATATAGGAGTTGCTTTCGGCAAGGAGATACTCAAAAATATTACCCAGAAACTGCAGGGCAACATCTTTAAAGGCCAGGGTGGGGCCGTGAAACAGCTCCAGAATATAAACACCCCCCTTTTTAACAAGCGGGGTAATCTCCGGGTGTTGGAATGTTGAATACGACCTATCGATAATTGATTGAAGTTTGTCACGAGGTATATCATCAGCAAAAAGAGCGATGACTTCAAAGGCCAGCTCCTGATAGGACAAGTTCTGCCAGCGAGCAATCGTTTCATCGTTAATTACCGGAATTATCTCTGGCAACAAAAGACCGCCATCCCTGGCCAACCCCATTAAGACCGCCTCTTTAAACCCGATTGGGTCAATCTTTCCTCGTGTACTGATATATTTCATTTACTCTGTTTCCTACGAATATAGCCTAATCAATTAATCAACAACGACATGCCTTCCATTTCAGCTGGTATATCAAGACCCATCAAGGTAAGAATTGTTGGGGCGATATCTTTAAGGGCCCCATCAACTCGAATTTTTTTGCCTATGCACTCATCGGCGACGACAATAAAGGGCACCGGATTCAACGTATGGGCTGTATGGGGGCCTTGTGTAGTCTCGTCAAACATAATATCTGCATTGCCATGATCAGCGGTAATCAAAACAATGCCACCGTTGGCAGTAAAATGCCTAACAATTTCCCCCAAACAACTATCAACTGCTTCACAGGCCTGAACTGCAGCGGCAAAGTTGCCAGAATGGCCGACCATGTCGGCGTTAGCATAGTTTAACACTATTAAAGCATAGTCTGTTTCACTCATTTTTCTTTTTAACTCTGCCGTCACTTCAAAAGCACTCATCTGCGGCTTCAAATCATAGGTAGCCACTTCTTTGGGTGAGTTAATCAAAACCCGATCTTCATTGGCATAAGGCGCTTCCCTGCCCCCGTTAAAGAAGTAGGTGACATGAGCATATTTCTCAGTTTCGGCTATGCGAAGCTGTCGGAGCCCCTGCCGACTCACCTCTTCACCAAGAATACGCTCAAGGGTTGTTGGGGGAAAGAGCATCGGCAAATCAAAATCCTTTTCATACTGCGTGCAGGTCACAAATTGCGTCAACCGTGGTCGTGGTTCGCAGTCAAAAGAGTTAAATATCGTATCGGTAAAGGCATGGGTCAATTGTCGGGCACGATCGGCCCGGAAGTTGAAAAAAAGAACACTATCGCCGTCTTCTATTGTTTTTAGCGGTTTATTCCCGGATACCATTATAATAGGTTTAATAAACTCATCGGTAGTGCCTTGACTATAGGCCTCAGAAATTGCCGAGACAGGGTCGCTTGCACAGCTTACGCCGATACCATTCACAAGTGCATTCCAGGCAATTGCAACTCTGTCCCAGCGATTATCACGATCCATCGCGTAATAACGCCCTGTTATTGTGGCAATAGTACCTGCGCCAAGTTGTTGCAGATTTTTTTCGAGCTGCTCAATATAGCCTTTACCACTATGGGGTGGAGTGTCTCGCCCATCCATGAAGCAGTGAACATAAATCTTCTCAAGGCCTTGGGCCTTTAAAACCCTAATAAGCGCCACAAGATGGTCTATATGACTGTGCACACCACCATCGGATACCAAGCCGAGAAGATGAACAGATTTCTGAGCTGCAACAGTTTTATTGGCCAGTTCAATAAGTGTCTTGTTGTTGTCCAGCTCTCCGGTATCAACGCTCTTGTTGATACGTGTAAAATCCTGATAAACAATTCGACCGGCCCCAATGTTTAAATGTCCAACCTCCGAATTCCCCATCTGGCCGACAGGAAGCCCGACTGCACCGTTATGCGCCGTCAAAGTTGTTTTAGGATATCTAGAAGAAAAAAGATCCATATTGGGCGTTTTCGCCTGAGCGATCGCATTTGTTGGAGTCACATTTCCTTCACCCCAACCGTCAAGTATCACCAGCATAACCTGTTTCTGTTCTGACATATTCAGTCCGTTAGATTAAAGTAAATCTGATGGAATCGTAAAAACATTTTTTTTGTGGTATCATCAGTTGACTACCACAAACCTTTTACAACTCTACCCGTGGAGCATCATGCCATAACCCTTCCAGATCATAAAAGTCACGAGTATCTTTGTAGAAAATATGCACAACAATATCACCAAAATCAAGTAAAACCCACTGACCATCGGCCAGTCCTTCTGTGGCGCCAACCTTAAGCCGTTTACTATGAACTTGTTTATCCAAAGCAGAGGCCAGGCCCTGCACATGCCGGGATGATCGACCACTCATAATAATAAAATAGTCTGCAAAACCAGATAATTTATTAACATCCAGCACAACAAGATCTTCAGCCTTTGTATCAAGTGCAATCTCACAAAGCATTTTAACCGTTTTCAAACCTTCTTTATAGTCATCCACACATTTCACCGAGCGTATAAACGCATTCCTTGATAATTCACAACCTAATCCGCATAAACCGAAATAAGTACATTAACGTTGTCTTATAAACAACAAACCAACATTTTTAAAGTGCTTAAACTTTAAATTCAAACTACTTCGCTTTTATTCCTAAATTGTCATCACCGTAATCCATATTTGGAAATTGACTTATTATCCCTGTGGGTTATAATCTCGCGGCACTACACGATAAGTTTAACAATAGCGCCCATGAAAGCCAATATACCTTAAGTAGCAGTAGCTCCACACTCACAAACCAGCAAATTTAAAATCTTCAAAAATCTAGGGATAAGCGAATGAACAAATCGTTACGTTGGAAACTTATACTTCTTATTTTTACCATAGTTTTTTCTGCTATCAGCATCGTACCATCCTTTAATAAAGACGTCCCGGGTTGGTGGCAAAAATATTTCGCGCCTGAGGGCCTTCAACTTGGTCTCGACCTACAAGGCGGAATGCATCTTGTGATGAAGGTCAACCTTGAAAAAGCCATAGAGAACTCACTCGATTTTGCCGCACAAGACTTTAAAGACGCCCTATTGGAAAAAAATATCTCTGTTGTTAAAACCAAATCTCCAGAAAACGACAAAGTTATTTTCACCCTCCCCAACAAAAGTGCCTTACCAGTCATAAATGGATTAATCGGCAATGATTTCCCTAATCTTGACATTGAAATTTTATCTGAATCCGGTTCATTTCCGCGGATTGTACTGAAATTAACATCTGACAGAATTGATTTTATTCAAAAGAATGCAGTGGCCCAATCGCTCGAGATAATCCGTAATCGTATAGATCAGTTTGGTGTTGCTGAACCTGTCATTGTTCGTCAGGGTGTTGATGAACTTGTTATTCAGCTGCCAGGCGTTAAAGATCCTCAGAGGGCTTTAGGTCTTATCGGCCAGACTGCCCAGCTCGAATTTAAAATGGTAGTTGAAAATAATGGCGGCCTTGACCTTAACACTCTTATCGCCCAAGCAGTTTCGTCGGGTCAATGGCATTGGGGACAGGACAGAAAATTACTCAACAATGCCCTGGCCAGAGAACTTCCTGCTGATGCAGAACTTTATTTTGAAACCACAACTGACCCCCAGACAAATTTAACCACTGAAAGCCCACTGCTTATCTATCGTCAGGTAATGATGAGCGGCGACATGGTTAAGGACGCTCAGGTTCGTGTCGGCGGCACCTTTAATGAACCCTATGTCACCCTCGATCTGACCGGACGCGGCGGCAAAATCTTTGGTCAAATCACCGAGAGAAACGTTAACAAACGTTTTGCAATTATTTTAGATGAAAACATTAAATCCGCACCTGTTATACGTGAACGAATTCTCGGTGGCAGTGCCCAGATCTCCGGCAACTTTACCTATGAAGACGCCTCCGATTTAGCTATTGTCCTGCGCATTGGCGCCCTGCCCGCCCCTGTAGAAATTATTCAAAATTTGACAGTTGGTGCTTCATTAGGTCTTGATTCAATCAAAAAGGGCCTTTCTTCTGGTATACTCGGCACCATTTTAGTTCTTGTCTTCATGGTGATTTATTACCGTTTTTCCGGCTTAGTTGCCTGTGGTGCCTTAATACTGAACATCCTGCTTCTTTTTACCGGTCTGGCCTTCATGAATGCGACCTTAACCCTGCCCGGTATTGCCGGTATTATACTTTCTATCGGTATGGCTGTTGACTCAAATGTCCTTATTTTTGAGAGAATGCGTGAGGAATTTGCCCTTGGCAAATCGATTAAGTCAGGAATTGAGGGTGGTTACGATAAGGCCTTCTGGACCATCGTTGACTCTCAGGTTACAACCCTGATTACTGCTCTTGCTTTATTCTTGTTCGGCACAGGACCGATCAAAGGTTTTGCTATCACCCTTTCATTTGGTGTTACTTTCAACCTCTTCACCACCCTCTTCGGCACCCGTCTTATTTACGATATAATGCACAGTAACCGTTCCTTGAAACCACTCAAATTCTTACAATTTTTTAAGAAACCTGAAATTGATTTCATGAAGGCTAAAAAGATCACCTTTACAGTCTCAGCAATCATGATGCTTATCGGACTTTTTGCCTTTGTTCAAGTTTTACGCGGCAACGCAAATCTCGGCGTTGATTTTACCGGTGGATCAATGCTGCAGTACAAAACTGATAAACCTTTTGAATTAAAATCAATTCGGAATGCCTTTAAAGACCATGACCTCGACAATGTAGAGATCCAAAAGGTAGAGTCAGACAATCAGCTCATTGTTAAACTTAAGAAATCTGAAAAGGTAGTTGTTAATCTAAGCGACAAAATTTCAAGTGCTCTTAGTACCGCAATGCCTGATTATCAGTTTGTATTAGAAAGTGAATCAGAGATAGGTTCTTCCATTAGTGAAGTTTTACGTAATAAAGCCCTGCAGGCCGTTGCCATCTCTCTTCTGGGTGTTATTCTCTATCTTGCCTTGCGTTTTGACCTGCGCTTCGGTGTGGCCGCCGCACTCGCTACCTTTCATGATGTAGTTGTGGTTTTTGGCATCTGTTACATTTTCAATGTCGAGGTGACGCTACTTATTGTAACTGCCTTACTTACCCTGGCTGGATATTCCATTAATGACTCGGTTGTAATTTTCGATCGAATTCGTGAACATATGAGACGACGAGGTGATGACAGTCATATTGAACCACTGATCAATATCAGTGTTAATGAAGTATTGAGTCGAACTGCTGTAACGTCTCTTACTACGGCTTCGGTACTTGTCTCGATTTTCATACTTGGAGGTTCGGTAATCCATGATTTCTCATTTGCACTTTTAGTAGGCGTTCTAGTAGGAACCTACTCCTCAATTTTTATTGCCAGTCCACTTTTATTGTATTGGAAAAAATCGTAATCTGATTTTTTTTTTGCACTTTGTTTTTTTAAACAGCCAATTGCTTATAGCTCTTGGCTGTTTTTATTATATCGCCCTCTACTAATAGCGCCAGCCTAAACGACACAACTACCAATGACTTCTTTACCCGAACACGTAACTTCTCTGGCCCCAGATGAGCCCTTCACTTTTTCCTGTCACCCTGAGGTCACCTGCTTCAATGAATGTTGTCGAAATCTTGAGCTTTCTCTTTCACCGTATGATGTATTACGGTTGAAAGATGCCCTGGGTATACCATCGCAACAGTTCCTTGATGATTACGCAATAATTGAATTTACGAGTGAGGATCTATTCCCGAAGGTTTACCTGGGAATGGTTGATGATGGACGGGGCAGCTGCCCCTTTGTTGAAGAAAATGGCTGCCGTGTTTACCGTGACAGACCAGGTGCCTGTCGAACGTACCCACTAGGACGCGGTGCTTATCGAACTGTAGATGATAGCCTGCACGAACTGTTTGTGCTTCTGCAAGAACCTCATTGTCAGGGATTTTCACATGGCAGATGCTTTACCGTACCGACCTGGCAAGAAGACCAGGGCTTAGAAGAGTATAACATTCACAATGACCTTCTGCTTACTATCTATAATGCCGTATACTTTAAAGATAAAAACCGCTTAAACCAAAGCCAGTCTGAACTTTTCACCATGGCACTTTACAATATTGATACACTCAAAAAAAACCACCCAGGGGCGTTTGAATCTTCATCAAATGACAACTTTTTACTTCTTTCAAGTTGTGTACAATGGCTTGAGAACAAACTCTTTTAACAATCACAGTGCAGCCCTACGAAAAACTAATTCAGTTTACTCATACCTTTCGTAAAAGCGCTCTTTATCTGTTAGCTGGCGTTTTCATAACAACGTTCTGCTTTTATCTTTATTCGAAACCACTTTTCGAAATCCTGCAAAACAAGCTCCAGCAAGACCTTGTTTTTTTTACATTAGCGGGTCCTTTTCTGGCTCACTTAAAACTTTCATTAGGGTTGAGCCTCTTTACCCTGGTTCCGTGGTTTTCGATTTGTCTCTGGAAAAGCCTGGCAGTACCTTTTTCATTAAGCAAAAAATCAATAATTTGGTTCTCACTTTTTTCCTGTCTGCTCTTTTATTCAGGAGCCCTATTCTGCTTTCAAATCACCCTGCCCTACGGCATTAATTTCCTGTTAGGTTTCAGCAGTGAACAGCTGCAGCCAATCATTTCAATAAATAAATTTATTACCTTTGTCGCTGTGTTTGTACTCGCTTTCGGTGTGATTTTTGAACTCCCGATTTTCATGGTTTTTGCAGCCAAAACAGGAATTATCAGCCGCCATACTTTTGCAAAGAACCGGCGCTATGCCATACTTGCCATCAGCGTTATCGCCGCCTTGCTTACACCTACCCCAGATGTCGTCAACATGATGCTAATGGGTGTTCCGCTCTATGCCTTATATGAGATTGGAATCTTTATACTTGTAGTACTGAGAATAAAATAACATCCATCTACTAGAATTAATATTCTCGAAGAGAATACCCATGTTTTTTTAGAAGTGCTGCCGTGACCCCTAGAAACTTAACACCAATTTAGTTCTGTTGAAGTTTGGAGCAAAAAGGGAAGGGAGTGGGGAACGGTTATGTGATTTCAATTAGGACGAGTTTTTGCGAGGGACAGTTGCAAGAGCGTTTCCGCTTGTCGTTACCAACATGTCGTAAAACACCTGTTTTTCAACACCTCGGCAGTTGCAGGAGGTGATGAAAACATATATAATAAGTCATTACCAAACAAACTGAGGAGGTTGCACCATGCCGAAAGAAGCCGTTTTTACGATGAAGCTAGAACCTGAGCTGCGCTCCGAGTTCATGGCCGAGGCCGAGGCCGCCCATCGGCCGGCCTCTCAAGTGCTCCGCGAGCTAATGCGCGAGTTTGTCCACCGCCAGCGCCAAGCGCGGGAATATGACGAGTTCCTACGCAGCAAAGTCGAAGCCGGCAGGACTTCTATGCAAGCTGACCGTGGCCGGTCAAATGAAGAGGTTGAAGCCGCATTTGCCGCCCGGCGTGACCAGGTAACGAGTCCGGCGGCGTGAGAGTCATTTGGACGCCAGAAGCGGAGCAAGACCGCGCCGACGTGTGGGACTACATTTCAACCAACAACCCGAGCGCAGCTGCCCGTATGGATGAGCTATTCAGCAATGCGGCAGCCATGTTGGCCAAGCATTGCTATTTAGGTAAGCAGGGGAAGATCTCTGGTACCCGCGAACTGATACCGCATGAAAGTTATCGCCTTGTATACGAGATCGAGCGGGAAACGGTATGGATTCTTGCTTTGGTGCATACAGCCAGGCAGTGGCCGCCAGTCCGCAATTAATGAAAAATCATCCAATGATGACGGAATTTCTCAAATGGCGGCTGGTGACACGAGTGTCGGTTCTACCTCTTGTGGCCGATTGATTGCAAATGTCGCGATTGCCTACAATTCTCTGTTGCTGTCTGGGCTGCTGTGCCGGTATTTGGCAACTGACAACGAAAAGGCGTTGTACTTGCTCAGGCGAATCTCCTGCGGCCTAGCAGCACCTGCATTTCCTTGGACACTACGCATTCCGCGACAAGCGGAAACCGATCGATTTAGAAGTTCCATCGTCACGTATTGCGAAAATCTGCGGGACTTCCCGTATCGAGGAAACAGTCGCGATGACATACGCCCTGGTTTACGCATCACAAATTATAAAAAACGCGCCGTGATCGCCTTTGCCGTGGGCACTGATTTAATATCTATCATCGGTGTTTTCTACGGAGGCCAAGATCACGAAACTGTATTGCGATCAGATTTTGAAAGCTAATAGATTAAAGACACGAGATTGGGGAAAATCATAGAACCTCAGTAACAGTCTTCAGTCTGGCAATTCTTAGAATGTGATTGAGGACATCATGAACGACCAGGGTAACAGGTTAGCGCTATCCAGGGTGATTTTATTCTAGTAAATATTCGGCTTGAGCTAAAAACAGTTAAGTAGTAACATTTCCTCCTTAGCGGGTGTTTTTCCTCAGCCCCAAAGGGGCGTAACATACTAGCCCAGGGCAACGCCCTGGGATATAGGAACATATAATAAATAGCCCTGAAAGGGCGTCACATAGGCTTAAAACCGGCAGGGTCAGCTTAGATGTCACGCCCTTTCAGGGCTATCTGTACTATTCCAGTCCCCAGGGCGTTGCCCTGGGCTGGTATGTTCTGGCCCTTTCAGGGCAAACCGAATATTTACCTATTCTAATATAATTACTTAACAACCTTGGCAAGTTACATTATATCCTGAACAACATTTTCACTGCGTGTTAGATTGGTTCTTATCCAATCTCCAAAGGGCACGGCCCCGAGAACATGACCAGAATAAGAAGATTCGCAGTTGGTTTAATCAAAAGCACCGGCGTACGTAGTGTGGCACAAAAAATGAGACAGCTATCATTTAACACCCGCTCAGTATTCGGTTTGTTAAAAATGACTGGCAATACCCATTGTGTTTCAGTAGCTTGAAAGTTAGAATAAATTTACCGTGAGCCACCCCCCACTTGCACTCCACTGTTCATAACAACGTATTTATCGATCAGAGCCAGCTATAATAAAATTTGATATTGTAAATTGGTTTTGATATCATTTATCGAGTTTCCCTTAAAAATTATTTAATAATTCAAATACTATCCATGACTAAATTAAATATATTACTCGTTGAAGACTCAGCAGTTATCAGAAAAAAGCTAAAACTTCACATTGAAAAGCTCGATTATAAAGTTACTGAGGTTGCTGACGGGGAAGAGGCATTCAAATGTGCCTGTCAGAATCAATTTGATCTGGTCATTACAGATGTTGATATGCCCGTCAAAAACGGTTTACAGCTCTGCAAAGATCTAAGGGATACTAGTTCAACAAAATCTCTTCCAGTAATCATGGTTAGTGACTTTGATTCTGAAGATGATATCTCTAAAGGATTTGAAGCTGGTGCATCAGCCTATCTGCCCAAAAGTGAAGTCTTAGAAAGGCTGCAAGAACAGATAACAAACGTCCTTGCCAGTTCATCGTTTCGCAGCGTACATACCATCTTAATAGTTGAAGATACTCCCACCATCCGTAAAGCAATTAAATATGGTCTAATTCAAGCCGGCTTTAAAGTTCTTACCGCTTCAAACGGTAAAGAAGCCATCGATATGCTGCGGAAAAAGAAAGTAAATCTAATTCTCAGTGATATAGAGATGCCTGAAATGGATGGTTTTGCTTTGTGCCGACAGCTTAAAGCTGACAGCGATCTCCATGAGATACCTATTGTAATAATGAGTACTCATTCAGAAAGATCCTACATGAAACGCGTTGTTGAACTTGGAGCCGCTACCTATCTTGTAAAACCCTTCAACCCGGAAGAACTGATCATTATTATAGATAGAATTCTTTCTGACCAATTTCAGATCTTGCTCCATGAAACGAAACGGCTGGAGAATGAACGTCAAATGATGTTAGCCTCCATTACCAGCCTGGTTCACGCCCTTGAAGCACGTGATGCATACACCAGAGGACATTCAGAAGGAGTAGCTGAGATAACTGCAGGAATGGTTCGCCTAACCGGTGCAAGTGAAAGTGAAATTGAAACAGCTCTGATTGGTGGCAGACTTCACGATATTGGCAAAATCGGTGTAAAGGACAGTGTCCTGTTAAAAGATGGTAAACTAACCAGTGAAGAATACGAGCATATCAAGGCCCATCCAGTGATCGGTGCCAATATTCTTAAAGCAATTGAAAGTTTGGCTGAAATTATTCCAATATGCCTTCACCACCATGAACGATTTGACGGCAAAGGTTATCCGGACGGGCTTAAAGGTGAAGAGATACCATTAGTTGCCAGAATGGCTGCAGTTGCAGATACTTTTAATGCTATGACCAGTGATCGTCCTTATCGAAAAGGAATGCCCCAAGCAAAAGCAGTTAGTATCATACAAGAGGTTTCAGGCACGCAATTATGCCCTGAAGCAGTCAATCTTTTTATGCAGTGGTTAGGTCAGCAAACATAATTGTAATAATTCATGGATGAACCCCTGATATTTGAGTTTGTCGGCGAACTCAAAGAACATATTGAAAAAATTGAGTCGGGCCTTCTCATCCTTGAAACACAAAAGGACAAGCCGGACCAGGAAATAGTCTCGCAAATATTTCGACCGCTGCACTCAATAAAAGGTGCTGCAGGTTTTATGGAACTTCATAACATCAAGAAGCTTGCCCATTCAATGGAGAGCATTCTTGTACCCATTCGTGACAACAAACAACTTCCCAACCAAAAAATATTTGATCATCTTTTTTCAGGGCTCGATATCTTAAAAAAAATGACTGCTGATATCCTTAACAGCAATAATATGGATATCGATGCCATATGTACTGCCATTATAAATTTAAAATTGCATCCGGAAGATGATGGTATCAAATCTTCAGAAAAGCAAAAAAACGTGGCCTTGGGTTCAGATTCAGTACATCAAACAACCATCAATGCTTTAAACGGTCAGCAAGACCCTGCCCAAACTGAGTTTCCAATTGACTCCTGTGATAGCAACTCTGAGCATCCTGAACCAATCAAGAGTGAACAATCGGACACGATTCGACTTAATGTAAGAATCCTTGACCAGTTGCTTGCACTTGCCGGAGAACTCGTTCTAGTCAGGAATCAACACCTTCGAGCGGTAGACACAACAACCCCTCTTGTAAAGGGAATTTCTCAACGCCTCGATCAAGTGACAACTGAACTGCAAGAAACCATCATGCAGACCAGGCTCCAAACCATTGATATTATTTTTAGCCGATTTCATCGAATAGTTAGAGATATATCCCAAAAACAAGAAAAGATAATTGATCTAACCTGCTCCGGTAATGATGTTGAACTGGACAAAACAGTCATTGAATCTTTGACTGACCCCTTGATGCACATAATTCGAAACTGTTGTGACCACGGCCTTGAAACACCTTTAGTTAGAACAACAAAAGGAAAAACCTCTGCAGGCAAATTAACGGTTAAGGCTTCTCATGAAGCAGGCCACATTCAGGTGGTCGTTAAGGATGACGGTCGAGGAATTGACCCAATAGCCATTAAAAATAAATTACTGACACTCGATCGTGCAAAGGCTCAGATTTATGAGGAAATGAATGAGAAAGAGCTTATCTCCTGCATTTTCAAACCAGGACTAACCACTTGTAAGGAGATCAGTGAATTTTCTGGGCGTGGTGTCGGGATGGATGTTGCTAATACATCCATCAAGAAAATTGGTGGAACAATTGGTGTTGAATCACAGTTAAATATAGGAACTACATTCACTATTGAAATCCCTTTAACCTTGGCAATCATTCCTAGCATGGCGGTTAATGTTTCCGGGCAACGATTTGCAATTTCTCAGCATAGGGTAGAAGAACTTGTCTGTCTTTATGATAATGACATCTATGATAAAATTGAATGCCTTGGCAATCAGGAAGTCTACCGATTACGTGATGAGCTTATCCCTATTGTCAGACTTTCTGAAGTTTTAAAACATAACAAACCATTTACCGAGGAAAAAAAACTTTCAATTACGAATAAATACAGCCAATTAAAAAAACAGGTTCAATGTGCCGCAGAGCATACACCCGACTCTTTGCATTTTCTGATTACCAAAGGAGGTCAGCAAAAATTTGGCCTGATCATCGATAAAGTCATTGGTTCTGAGGAAATCGTCATTAAGCCCATGCATAGCTTCCTCCAGCATTTACCTATTTATTCAGGAGTGACAATAATGGGTGATGGGGAAATGGCATTGATACTCGATGTCGATGGCATTGCCAAGTATTACAATGTGGATGTTACCAATAGCAGATCACTATCTCGAGAAACTGAAGAAATAGGTATATCTCAAGATGTACTGCTTTTCTCAAATAACCCCGATGAACATTTTGCATTACCCCTGTTGCAAGTGAAAAACATAAAGCGTGTAGCAATAAAACAGATCGAATCTATTGGCGACAAAGAGTTTCTTACAATTAATGGAATATCTACCTTAGTACTTCGACTAGGCAATATACTGGACCTTGACTCTCCAGTACAAAATGAAGAGATGTTTCTAGTAACCCCAAGATATGTGAAAGAACCAGTAGGAATACTGATAAATTGTCTCAGTGGAACCCGTTTGCTTCCCGAGCAATTTGAAGAAAAAGGATTCCTCGGTCAATCGACGCTTGGTACTGTGATACTCGATAAACAACTTACATCAATTTTGGACATATACAGTCTGATAGAGCAGGCAGAACCAAAATGCCTTACGCCGGAACGCCAAAATCTCAATACTTCGTTAACACCCAACATTCTGCTAGTTGAAAAGGACAAGCTTTTACAGAGGCTCATCAAGCAATATTTTCGCTCTGCCAAATTTAAAGTCAGTATCGCAGCAACAGTTGAAGATGCTATACACCTATTGGGGAAACAGCCTTTTAATGTAATTGTTATTGATTTAAATCTGTTAAAAAACAACAAAAACCGACTAGTTGATTTCATTAAAAACGGCATAAAAGAACAGACGATACCGATATTCGCTACTTTGCCACTTGATGTTGATCCAGATGAAGCCAAGTATAAAGAAGTAGGCTTTGACGGTTATTTGAAGAAATACGACCGTGAATCCCTCATAAATGCCATTATTAAGAAGATCAACGATTTAGAAAGTGTTTCTGCAGCTACACAGATGGATCGAGACATATAATGCCTGAAAACGCACTATTATTTGGTGATGAGAATTCGCTACAGCTCTGCACCTTTTATTTAGCTGAAAGACTCTATGGTCTTACTATCACCGATGTAAAAGAAGTTTCTGGTGAGCTTACAATAACCCCTGTTCATCACGCGCCTAAAGAAGTTTGTGGTTATGTGAATATTCGAGGGTCATACTATCTCATTCTCAACTTACGAATGATGTGTGGATACGACTGTTTAGATATTGGTAGAGAGAGTAGAATTGTTCTTTTTAAACCAGAGGCGGGTGAATCCTTCGGGGTTCTTGTGGATAAAATTGGTGACATAACAAAAGTTAACACCGGTCTCATTGAGGACAGACGTAAAAAAAATACCACTTTGACAAAGGGTGAATCTGACAGACGCAGCAGAACAGATTTTGTCAGTGGAGTATGTAAACTTGAGGATAAACTTATTATTTTATTAAATGCTAGAATGATGCTGGCAAGTATCAACAAACAATAACCAAATTGTGCTACTTGTTAATCAATGGTCACCCACTACCATAATTCATGTGATTTCGATTCATTACCTTTACCTGCGGTAATCCCTTTGCTATGATTTAAACAGAACTTTTCTTTAATTTCACCCAATTTCAAGGTGCCTGAAAATGAAAATCACCCGAAAGCTGATAGTAAGTATCTCGATTATTTCAATAATAGCAATACTTGCAATCTCATTGTTTGTTCGTAAGAATTTTAATTCCGAAAATCAAAAAATGATTGATTCATTTACAGGCACCCTTACTGAAGCTAATGAAAGTTCTATGCAGGTTTTAGGAGATGCTTTCAAGAACACGGTAAGAGAGCTTGAAGATGCTGATGACCTGGCTCAAATAATGATGCTGGATCTATACAAAGATTCAATAAACAAACAGCTGGAAATCATCTCTAAGCAATTACTTCATTACGCCGTAATGGGAGAACAACAAGATGAAATTAATTCTTATTTTGAAAGCTTTCTTAAAGAAAGCCAGGATATATATTACATACGATACACAACCAAAGAAAATCCATCAGCTGCTGACTTTCATACATATGGCAATGAAGAACTTTCAAAAGCCAATTACATAGTCAGTAAAGAACTTACAAATGAAGCCCCATCGGCTTATGCATATGTCGAAATGCAGGTAACACTTACCAATATCAGGAGTACATTAGATGAACTTGATGGTATTTTTGCAAATATCAACAAATCAAACAACCTCATGATGACTGTTTTGAAAAATAATAGCATTGAGAAATTAACTAATTCAATAGCAACCGAAAAAGCAAACTCCGCAAAAATTGTAACTAATTTTACCACTAAGATTATTTTTCTGCTTAGCATCACCCTGATTGTGATGATTTCTGCCATTGCATTTATGACTAAATCCATAACGACTCCTCTAAAAGAGTCCATTTGCAAGGTTAAAGAAATAGCGGATGGAGACCTTACCATACGAATGAATGTTAATAGCAGCGATGAAGTCGGTGAGCTCGCAGCAGCCATCAATATAATGCTTGAGTCGATTTCTGAGAGAGCAGAATTAGCTAACACCATCGCCTCTGGCAAGTTCCCAGACTCTATTTATATCCAGTCAAAAAATGATACATTTGGCATTGCTTTGGACACAATGGTAAAGAATATCTCATCGATGATCAAAGAGATTCAAAACAATGCGGTCATTCTCACTAAATCATCAGAGAGCTTATCCCAAGTCTCCTATGGAATGATTCAAAACTCTGAAAATATGATGATAAAATCTGAAAGTGTAGCCAGTGCAACCGAACAAATGTCCAGTAATATAAACTCTATGGCGTCAGCTGCAGAAGAGATGAGTGTAAATATCGCAACTGTTTCGTCCGGTGCTGATGAAATGTCCCAGGCTATGGGTGAAATGGCACATTCAGTTGAGGAAATGACTTTGTCGATAAGCAAAATCTCTCAGATGGTTCAAGATGGTACGGAAATATCTAACAAAGCTGCAAATATGGCCAGTGACGCGACAGATGTTATGAAAGGGCTGGGATCATCCGCCCGAGAAATTGGTGAAGTTACTGAAGTTATTAAAAGGATAGCTGAAAGAACAAACTTATTAGCATTAAATGCCACAATTGAAGCTGCTTCAGCTGGTCAGGCAGGGAAAGGCTTTGCCGTAGTAGCAAACGAAATTAAGGAATTGGCAAACCAAAGCTCAGCCGCAGCAGAAGATATCGCTAAACGAATTTCAGGTGTCCAAATAAATACTGAAGATGCTGTCAGGGTTATCGATGGAGTAGCGGAAATTATTGTAAGACTTAAACAAACGTCGACCGAAATTGCCCAGTCTGTCGAAGAGCAAAATAAGACCTCAACTACTATTGCAGCGAGTATTTCCCAAGCAAGTCTTAACTCTACAGAAATTGCATCATCTATCTCTGAGGTGGCAATGGGAGCAAATGATATGTCCCGCAACAGTAATGATGCTTCAAAAACCACCGGAGAATTGTCTGAAAACATTTTACAGGTCAGTAAAGAAGCAAAAGAAACTGATGCCGGCGCCCAGCACGTTAACAAAATAGCCAATGAGCTGACTGACATTGCTGGCGATCTGGAAAAACTTGTTAACAAATTCAGTTTTTCGTAACCTCCACAATATCTAAACTATTTGGATTCATTACAAAAAAAATGACAGAAAACACCCTTAAGTCTTCCCCCAATTTTTCTGTTCTCAAAACCCTTATCATTGATGACTCCCGAATTTTCCGCAATACTCTTGAAAAGAGCCTTGCACAAATATCTACCACAGAAGTTATTGGTTCTGTCTGGAGCGGAGAAAAGGCGTTACTGTTAATAGAAGATACTCCACCAGACTTGATTATTCTTGATGCTGATATGCCAGGTTTAAACGGTATTGAAATATTAAAAAAAATAAACCTACTAAGAAATTTAGAGAAAATAACGAAACCAATCTGTATAATTTACTTAGTACCAGCCTCAGATATAAACCAAGCTCAGTCCACTTTACAAGCCCTTGAGGAAGGAGCCTTTGACTACATACATAAACCCCAACAGGTCAGTGAGAAACATGCAATTGAAATCTTACGAGACCAGCTTCGGGAGAAAATTTATCTCTATACCCAAAAGGAACATAGCCCTGATGTGCGTCAGCGAGCATTACGCACAATAGAGACTTCTAAAAAACTTAAAACTGATGCTCTTCTGCCGTATCATTGCCAATTCAAGGCAATCATTATCGGCGCATCGACTGGAGGCCCCAAAGCACTTCATGATATGCTCCCAGAGCTTTGTGAAAAAACCGATTTGCCAATTTTTATTGTTCAGCACATGCCTGCATCATTTACCCTTTCTTTGGCAACTAATTTAAATAAGTACTGCCGTCATACCGTAATGGAAGCACAAATAAACGCTACAGTTAGTAACAATTATGTCTATATTGCCCCTGGAGGCAAACACCTTACAGTAAAAAAGATGGATGACCAGATTGTGACTGTTTTAAACGAAAGACCTCCCGTTAACGGCTGCCGCCCCTCGGTCGACACACTCTTTAGCTCTGCTGCTGACGTTTACAATGGCAATGTTATCGCTATCATTCTTACCGGAATGGGAAATGATGGCGCAGTTGGAATCTCGACCCTTAAGGAGCATGGCGGTTATACAATTGCTCAGGATGAGGAATCAAGTGTGGTCTGGGGAATGCCCGGAAGTGCCGTTGCTACTGGCCATATCGATGACATTAAGCCGCTTACCGAAATCCCCAGGAAAATTTCCCAGTTATTACGACAAAGATCCGAAGTAGTTACCGATTTGCCGGAAAAAGCCTTTTCCTTTTTGCAGAGGTATATCCACGAAAAATGTGGCATTAAAATCAATAGCGACAAAAACTATTTATTTCAGCACCGTTTATTCCCTGTTCTTCAGGAAGAAGGTTTTGAAAATTTCATAGATTTTACTCTGCACCTGAGACGGAACAAGGCTTCAGATGAGCTACAGATGAAAATTATTAATGCGATTATCATTAATGAAACGTCATTTTTTCGAGATATTTACCCTTTTGAGTTGTTTAAAGAACTAATCTGCCCTAAGATTCTTGACTATTGCCGAACTCCGGCAGTGTCCATTTGTCCAGCAACATCCCCCAAAAGAATATGGTGCGTAGCCTCTTCTACAGGCCAAGAAGCATACAGCCTTGCCATGCTGATCGACGAATTTTTTGAAGAAAAAATGCTGGATGCTACTAAAAAGAAAGATTTACAGATTCTGGCAACTGATATTTCTGTTGCTAATCTGGAACGTGCAGTTAAAGGAGAATACAATGATTTTGAAATTAGCCGTGGCCTTTCTGCCGAACGGAGGAGCAGGTATTTCAAAAAGGACGGCAACTCGTGGCAAGTGACAGATCGTATTCAAAATAGTGTCGAGTTTAAAGCGCTAAACCTGACAAAACCTTTTGCTGATAAACTTGGAAAGTTTGATGTAATTGTTTGCCGAAATGTCCTTATTTATTTTGACAATGAAACCCGAGAAAGAATCTTTAAGCAGTTTCACAGCATGCTGAAGAACGACGGCTTCCTTCTCCTGGGTTCAACTGAAAATATCCTGACGCAGAGCCATATTTTCAAATCAAACCGTCAAAACAAGGCAACATTTTTCACCAAAAACCACTAAACCAAAAGTCGTTTTTGAACACTGCTTGTATTTTATAACTATTCTTCAAAAACAATTTTTTTCACTTATGTGTAAAACTTTTGGTTTTGACAAGTAGAAGTAATTAGAGTTAGTGTATTTCACCTATAAAGGCGATCCACCTCGGGCAATAATTGCTTCACGAGCAGATGATGAAGTGGCAAAATCAATAAATTTTTTGATGTTGCCCTTATTATTTACCTCTTTATAAATAAGTCCGAGTGTTCCAAAGAGTTCATAGTCTTCTTCAGAAGGCAACTTCCCATTAATTTTCAGAATTTTAACGGATTCAAATTTCGCAACATCAAAGGGGCCAAAACCTATAGTCCTTGTTTTTTGACCAATAAGTTCAAAATTTTCAGGGGTGCTGAAAGCGGTTCTAGCAGTACTGACAAATTGAATATCCTTGAAACCAGGCATTTGCTTTCGTAGATTTTGCAGTGAAGAATCTCCGTCTTCACGCTTAACCACCTTAATGCTATCTTCATTGCCACCAACATCTTTCCAGTTGGTTATCTCACCGCTAAAAATATCAACAACCTGCTGGTAACTGAGATTATCAACAGGAACTTCTTTGCTCACAACAATGACAACAGGAACCTTCGCATATGGTTTATAGATAAGACCGAAATGTTTTTCCTTGTCTTTTATAGTTCGAGCGACACGACCAAGCACGTTCAGGTCTCCACCTACAGATTTCACAGCCCCCCCGGATCCAATACTTTCGGGGACAGATATATCTACTCCAGGATTTTGTTTGGTAAAGGCTTCACCTAAAGATTTGAGGATATTTACACCATCACCCGTACCAACTATTTCAATGACTTCCGCAGAGGTATGTGCGCTAAAACAAAGAATTGTCAGTACAGATCCCATTAAACATAAAAATCGTTTCATTAAAAATCTCCTTAATAATTATAGGTTTTGTCAATTTTTCTATGCCATGAACAGTATATTTATTATTGCATATTATTTTTAAAGATCAAAATTTATATTGAACAGCGTCTTCATCGAATAATTGCAAATCTAAGCACATCTCTATCATGACAAATACGATCATTAATATTCTCGAAGAGAATACCCATGTTTTTTTAGAAGTGCTGCCGTGACCCCTAGAATCTTAACACCACAGCTTGGGCTTTTACTTTTCAGGAGTACCGCTTCTACATTATGCATTTGGGCAATTTTCAATACTTGGTACGCCCCTTCAATAAAATTTGATGTTACATCACAACCATCGCGGGTAATGATCTTTGCTTTTCCCTCTAAGACATCGTTACCATCGCCACCCACGATATCTGCGGCAGTGCGTGGTGTCGACAACCCCCCTAACTGCTCCGGACAGATTGGCACAACATGGGTTGTTTTGCAAATTTCAAGACAGTACCTATTTGGCTTGCATTGCCCGTCATAACGTGAATTAATCCCTAAAAGACAGGCGCTGACTATAAATAAAGGGGTTGAAGCCATATCAAAATCCGTGGTAGTTATAAGTTGGAAAAGTTAAATCAGTTTTCCCATTTTATTATAAACATAATTATCATGTGAATCATGCGAACATATAAACTCAAAAAATATAAAACGCTTATTTGGTTTGTCGGCACCAGCCTTATCGTATTACTTCTCTGGATTTTGTTTGCGCCCTACGGTGCAAACAAGTACTCGCACATCAGTGAAGAAATTGACAAGGTTTCTGCTGACATCGAAAACATCTCGACTCAAAACAAGTCACTCAATGATGAAATTGCGAAATTAAAGGGTGATAGACAGTATGTTGAAGATTTTGCCCGTAAGGAGTATGGTCTTTTAAAGGAGAATGAGATAATCTTCGAGTTTAAAAAGAAATGAGTCATCTATGAGTTTTGATAAAATTAATGTTGGGGTTATTGGCACTGGTAATCACGGCAGCCGATATGTAAAACATATAGTCAATGACCTTAAAAAGCAGTTTTACTTACAAGGTATCAGTCGGAGTTCTTCAGATAAGGGCATAGCACAAGCTAGAGAGTTCAACACGGAGTTTTTCCCAAATTTCACAGAACTTATTGCCAGTCCGACGATTGACGCTGTTATTTCTGTTACACCACCATATCTTAATAAACAGATTGCTGACACCTGCCTCAGCCACAACAAAAAACTACTCTTAGAAAAACCCTTAGCAACAACCATGGAAGATGCTCAACACATTGTTGATACATTCAAAGAGTCCAAACTTGCGCTAACCATCGGCCAAACACTTCGTTACAATAACGTTATTCAAACTCTTAAAAAAGAGTTTGTTCGTATCGGCGTACCACATGCTTTTTCTGCCACTCACAGACTTGAACCCTCATCGATACCCTGGCTCACAGACCCAAAACAAGCTGGCGCGGGTGTAATTTTTCATACAGCGGTTCATCTGTTTGATGCCTTACGCTATATTACTGGCCTAGAGGTTAAACGCGTCCACGCCTCGTCCTTTAAATTGTATAACCCCAACTTGGAAGACCTGGTAACTGCTCAGATTGAGATGGATAATGGCATGGTTGGTATTATCGAGTCAAGCAAAGTAACACCCGCCCGCTCTGCCCGCTATGAGTTTACCGGCAGTTTGGGACAACTTCAAGGTGATCAGATCCACGGTTTCGTGCAATTTCTTAGAGGAATGGGGACCACTGAAATTTACCGCGGGCCTTCGTCGCCTGCCATACTTCCGCTTTTAAGAGACTGGCATCTTTTTCTAACTGGCAAAGGGGACAACCCAATTTCTGGTGAGGACGGACTTGCTGCAGTTAAAATATGCGATGCCTGTAGAAAATCCGCAAAACTTCAGCAGTGGGTAACAATGGCTTAATAGATTGTCACAGCTGTGAACCGGTTATTAGAGAAAATGCAGGTGGAAAATGGAAGTTCTGAGGGCTGTATGACTTACATTAGGTGAAAAGGGAGTTTATATTCCAATCGGGGAAATAGGCGACAACATCCTCAGGTGCAACTGGCTTACTGACCAGAAAACCTTGAATAATATCACAGTCTAAATCGCGCAGGTAGGTGAGATGTTCTTTTTTCTCAACACCCTCGGCCACAACTTCCAGATCTAAATTGTGGGCCAATGTAACAATCGCCTTTACAATAAGAGCATCGTCTTTATTTGTCCCTAAGTCTTTCACAAAGGAACGATCTACCTTTAGTACGTCCACCGGAAATCGTTTCAAATAGTTTAAAGACGAATACCCCGTCCCGAAATCATCTATTGAAATAGTGCATCCTAGATGACTCAGCTCCTTCAGCAAAGTGATGCTTCCTTCAGCATCATCCATCAGCATTGACTCGGTAATTTCGAACTCAATTAAGGTTGGATCTACATTTGAGATATAGAGCACCTCCCTGATAGAGTTGATCAAACTATCTTTCTTGAACTGACCGGCAGATAAGTTTATAGCTGTTTTAATGCGGTGACCATTGTCCTGCCAGGTTTTACATTGTTTGCAGGCTGTGAGCATTACCCATTTACCAATGGGAATTATCAGGCCCGAGTCCTCTGCTAATGGAATAAACTCCATCGGAGAGATCACCCCCATTTCAGGATGAACCCAGCGGATCAAAGCTTCGACACCAACAACCTCACCCGTGTTCAGATTAATCTGGGGTTGATAGAGCAGCTTAAACTGTTGACAATCAACAGCCTTGCGTAAACTTGTTTCAAGGGCAAAACGTGCAAATGCCTTTGTGTTAAGATCGGCTGTGTAAAATTGGTATGAGTTTTTTTCAAGTTCTTTAGCGCTGGACAAGGCAGAATCAGCCGTTTTCATCAACTCTTTAACCGTTTCACCATCATTAGGGAAAACTGAAAGTCCAATTCTACAGTTTAAAAATATCTCATTGCCCTCATGGACAATTACCTTTGTTATGTATTCTATGAGCCGGCGTGCAACAATCGCAGCATCTGCCATATCTTTCAGACACTCAAGAATGAGCCCGAACTCATCAGCCCCGAATCGGGCAGTGATATCATGCTCACTAACATTAGCTGCGGTATCTGAACGGCGCAGGCAATCACGAATTCGATGGGATATTTTCTGGAGTATTAAATCACCTACGTCACGGCCAAAAGTATCATTGATTGCTCTGAAGTTATCAATATCTATAAACATTACAGACAGGTATTGACCATTTCTTCGTGATTTTGAGATCGATGACCCTAAATGTTCTTTAAAAAGAACCCTGTTGGGCAGACCTGTTAAACGATCATAATAGGCCAGAAACTTAATTTTTTCCTCAGTTTTAACGCGTTCAGTAATGTCTTGACAGGTAAACAGAACCTTAACCGGTACAGATTTTGACGATGTCAGAATTGTCCCATCCTGTTTAAGAATCAGTTCATCACCCGTTGGGGTGAGCACTCGGTGTTCAAAAGAAAAACTCTTATTTTTGGAAAGTGCTTCAATAAGTGCGGTATCAACATCATATCTGTCATCTTCATGGACAATATTCAGGAAATCTTTATACAATTCGGGGGGATGCGTTGGGTCAAGAGAACACACACGGCACATTTCATCTCCCCAGGTCAATCTATTATCTGCCAGACGCCACTCCCAATTATGTAAACGGGCAATTTCCCTTGCAGTAGCAAGCTGAACCTGATTTAACGACAACTCATTAATAGCCTGATTGGCGCGAAGAATATAGCGAATGCGATAGCTTAACAGGAGAGGGTTTATCGGCTTAACAACAAAATCTGTCGCACCACAATCAAAAGCCTTGTTAATTGACTGATAATCATCCTGACCTGTGATCATAATTATTGGTACACGTTCACCACCAGGCAGTTGGCGTATCCGCTCACACACAGAAAAACCGCTAATTTTAGGCATAATCACATCGAGAAGAACCACATCGGGCTGAATCTTTTCAAAATCATTAATCGCCTCAAGGCCATCTGAGGCTTCAGCGACGAAAAATCCGGCCTTGGACATCCCTAAGCATAGAATCTCCCTCAGAATTTTGTCGTCATCAACAATCTGAATGAGGTATGAATTTTTCTCTTTTTCGGGCAAAAAAGACATATAGTAACTCGTCGTTAACAACAGAATAGTGAAATAATAGCTGACAAATATGGATACATTTTATGAATATTATTTCTCACTTAGCAAGAAATAATATTAAAAAAAATTTCATACACAATCTTCAAATATTAACTGGATTTTATTGCCACCGTTTTATACAATCTTCTGATAAAGTGACGTTCTTACAAGAACACCTCATGTTTTAATAAGTACACATTGTGAGTTTCATTTAGAAAATCACTGTAATCAGGATATAACAATTATGACGGTAAACAAACTGTTTGCAATACTTGCACTTCTTGTACTGAACCTGACAACGCTATGCCCCGATGTTCAGGCTGCCGACGCCACTCTTATTTACCCTCCAGACAAATCGTCTGTTACCCAGTCAACAATTCAGGTCGTTGGTATTGCGCCACAAGGCTCAACAAACATCAAAATTACAGTTAAGAACAGTAGCGGCGTTAATGACTACAGTACTTTTGTCACGAACAAGGCCTTTAGTCAGCTCGTTGATTTAAGGCCGGGAGAAAACACAATTACCATAAATGGTTCGGCCGCAGGCAGTCACTCTGTACTTCTTACTGATGCTGCCAAAGAACCTCAATCCCACTCCCCTTTTGTGCTACACAGCAAAAACATACTGACTATGGAATGTGACAAATGTCACCCCAAATCAGTCCCCGGAAAAGTAGGCTTTACATATGTGCAACAAAACCTTTCATGCATAACCGACAAGTGCCACGCTAATCTAGAGAAAAAAGAGTTCAAACATGGCCCTTTTGCTGATCAGCACTGCATCCAATGCCACAATCCACACGGCACTCAACATACTAATTTTGTCGTAAATGTTCGCGCTGAACTTTGTTATCGTTGTCATGTTGAGGCTGCCACAATGACAAACGAGGGTCAATATGTTCATTTTCCAGTTACAAAGGGAGAATGTCTTCTCTGCCACGAACATCATGAGTCTAACCTTGCCTATCATTTAAAAAGAGATACAATTCTTGATTTGTGCCTGGGATGTCACACCAAAAACATTATCGAACATAAGGTTATGCATGAACCTGTTGAATCAGGTGACTGTAGCGCCTGTCACTCACCGCATATTTCTAATTTCAAAGGACTTCTCTCTGAGGGAGGTAAAGATTTATGCATTGAATGTCATGAAATACGAAAGGAAGAGTTTGAGAGTAAATACGTACATGAACCTGTTTCCAAAGACTGCAACCTGTGCCATGACCCTCATGGCTCCAGTTCTTATGATCACTTGAAAACAGCCAAAGATGAAAACGGCAAATATCTGACAGTCCAAAATCCTCTTAAAGCATTATGCATAAGCTGCCACCTTAAGTCAGACCCACAAGTCATAGATCAGATTGAAAATTCAACGGTTGCCCATAAACCTGTGCAGGAGGGCAAATGTACCGAATGCCACACGCCTCATTCATCAAACTTCTCTAAACAACTTAACGCACCTCTAAAGGAGATCTGTTTCAGATGTCATCCTGACATAAAAAAGACCATTACTGAAAGCCAATTTCAGCATGGCCCCGTCAGAACAAACGATTGCGCCCAGTGCCATTTAGTGCATGGCTCTAATCACAAAAATCTACTCCGGGCCGAATACTCTCTTAACTATCAGGGAGATTATGATCCGAAAAACTTTGAACTCTGCTTTGGTTGTCACAACAGTAAAGTAATTGAAGAAAACAATAGTCTGGATACCGGATTTAGAAATGGGACAAGAAACTTACATTTTGTTCATGTTCACCGCGATAAAAATGGTCGATTCTGCATAACATGTCACGACACCCATGCCTCAGACCAAGAAAAGCACATTCGAAAATCATTTACATTTAAGAAAAAATTTAAAATCACAATGGACTTCACTAAAACCGCAACAGGCGGTGGTTGCGTTGTTGGATGCCACAAACCAAGAAAATATGATCGTGAAAATCCGGTTAACTAAATAGTCAAAATTAAAACTAAGGGCTGTCTGTCATGCTAAACACTTACTTTTTCAAATCTATACAACGTATCTATCTCTGTGCACTATTTATTCTTCTGTTTTTAACTGTCCCCGTTGACAGTCTGGCCAAAGAAACCGGCACGTTGCATAACTATAAAATAGGTGACACATTACCTTCTTTCAAACTCCCCCCTTTATCGGGAGGTATGCCCGAAGTCTATGTTCCTGGTAATGGCAAACCTACCCTTCTTGTTTTTTTCTCTATCAGGCCAGATTTCAGAAAGAAACGGGCACTGGCCCTACTTTCCTCATTAGCTGATATCTCTGATGAGTATAAAAATAAGATTGAAATAGTTGGTATCTATTGTGATGACCAAGATAAACAGACCGTTTTAGATTACATGTCATCCGGTGTTGGTAATATCAAGCTTTTTAATGACTCGCTTAAAGATGTCTACAACAAATTCGGTATTTTCATGATGCCATTGGCAGTCATGACTCGTTCCGATGGCACCTTACACGAAGTGATCCCTTATACATTTAATATTCGTGAACTTATCAGTGGCAACTTCAAAGTACTCTTAGGGCAATGGACAAATGATCAACTACAGACATCATTACAACCTGATCCGGCGAAAAACCTGACCGACGAGGAAAAAGAGTATATTCGGCGAGTTAATTATGGCCGAATAATGATGACCAAAAAGATGCATAGTCAGGCTATTCGTGAATTTTCTAATGCTGTCAAACTTCAACCAAAAGCTATAGAAGCCTATTTAGAACTTGGCTTTTCCCACACAGCTATAAAAGAATGGGACAAAGCCCTGGAATCATTCCAGAAAGCTCAGTCGATTGACAGAGAATCTGATGAGGTTATTGCCGGCTTGGGTCTGTCATATTATGGGCTCGGTGATCATAAAAAGGCTAAAATTGAGTTGGAAAATGCCTTTATATCCCCCTTGCCCAAGCTTGATGTTATCATTGCACTCGCAGAAATTTATGAAGCTGAAGGCAATAATACAAAGGCCAACAGGCTTAATAAGTTAGCAATAAATCGCCTTATGACCCTTTATGAACAACGTTGGAAATGATTTCATTTACCGTAATCATATCGCTCATAATCTCCTTTTCAGTCAGTCCGGCCTTTGCCAATATTGATAAAAATGAAGCCGCAGATGAGTCCGTTGTTCTATGGTCCACTGTCAATCATTATACCTGGATATACACGGCTGGAGATCTTCCCCTCAGTGAGTTTTCCTTTCTTTTAAATAATGCCCAGAAGCACGATACAATTCATGCCAAAAAGATTGGCAGTAGTCTTCACGTCATTTTCTCCCTAAAACATGGGGAAAACTTCGTAGAGATTAAACACCTTGAGACAATGTTAGAAAAAAAAGAGATTCACTATTTCCCTGAGTTTGAATCTGAACTTGTACCTGATGAAGCGATACAAGAGCCATTTCACACCTCAACAAAAGAGTCAACATGCAGCGCCACTCAATGCCACCGGCTGACAGTGGACCCCTCAGATTTCAAGCCGACAGATATAAAGAAACAGATCTGTTACCAATGTCATGCTCATAAATTTGACGGATTCACCTCGCTTCACAAGCCGGCAGCCCTCGAGTGGAAATGTCTGCAATGTCATCTTGAAGAAAGTCGGGAGTCAGCTATGTTTCCTGGAGAACCATTACGATTCACCATTGAGGATCCATTTGAATTGGCCACACTGTGTTACAAATGTCATAAAAAGTTGAAAACCTTTATAGAATCTCAAAAATACTTACATGGCCCAATTGGCATGCAGGGATGTACTATGTGCCACAGTCCTCATGGTTCTACACATGAAAAACTCCTGCACAAAGAATCAATAACTCTTTGTATCGAATGCCACGAAGCCAAAAAAATGATTAACCTGCCAGTTGTACATAAGGCCACAACTCAAAAGGGTTGTATTGTCTGTCATCACCAGCATTCCAGCCCCTATAGATTTCAATTACGTACGGATATCACAAAACTCTGTTACACCTGTCACCCTAAAATTTCAAAGATGGAAAATAATCATCCAGTTCAAGGACACCCGGTATTCGTTAAAGAAACGGCCCCTTCAGAGAAGTTCAAAGTTTCGTGTGTTAGCTGCCACTCACCTCACTCTTCCGAATACGACAAACTATTACCCTTGGAAGAGATGATGATGCTCTGTGTTAATTGTCATAAAATTGGCAGTATTTAGGTGTACCTTTTAAAAACGAATTTATTATCCTATATACTTATGAAAATGCGGTTTCCAGAAATAATTTTTTTTAAACCCACGATTATGCTGCTCGCATTGTGTGTTGCATGCCTTTTTGCATCTGCCTCACACAGTACAGAAAATGACAGCGGCTTAATTAATATTTTACCTAACGCCAAACTTCCATCATTTAAACTGTCAGACTTCCAGACTAAAAGCCAATTTGCCGTTGAAACTTCTTCTGGAAAGCCTACTCTGATAACATTTTTCTCGTTAACACCACCATATCGTCTAAACAGGTCACTCAATCTCTTAGAAATTCAGGCTAAAATCAACAAACACTTTGGTGACAAAATCAATTCTGTAGCGCTATTATCCGATGAACAAAAAATAAGCTCTATACAGCAGTATATTGATGATGGGCTCATTGCTGTTACAGTTTTAGATGACAGCAAAAGAGTAATATACAACAAATACGGTATCTATATGATGCCGATTTCTGTACTGATTAGCCCAACGGGCAACCTTCATGCTGTGATTCCCTATACAGGAGAATTACAGGAGCTTCTAACATCTAATATCAAATTTTTGCTTGGAGATTTCTCGAAAGAACAGCTCAAAAAATCTTTGGAGCCTAAAGCAAATTTAGTTCGTTCAGCAGAAGAGAAAGAATATATACGAAGGGTAAACTATGGCAGAGTTATGCTGGCCAAAAAGATGCTACCAGCTGCTATTCGTGAGTTCTCAACAGCCACCAAAATAATGCCTGATTCAATTGAAGCGATTATTGGCTTAGGAGATGTTCAACTTCAAGCCAAAAAATACGAACATGCTGAATCAAGCTTCAAACAAGCGTTAACCATTGATAAAGATTCAGATAAAGCCTTAGCCGGTCTCGGAATAAGCTTATATCGTCAAGGTCGAATTACTGAAGCACTACCAGTTCTTGAAAACGCCTTAATCGCCGAAAATCCGTCCTTTGAAGTTATTGTTACTTTAGCGGAGATGTATGAACAGGCGGGAGATGTTATAAAATCAATGCGGTTAAACAAACTTGCAGTCTCCAGGCTTATCAAGCGATTCGATTAAGAAGCAGCGACAGCTTGATTTCGACCCTGATCTTTAGCCCTATAAAGGGCATTGTCAGCAGCCTTCAAGACTTCCTCCGGAGTTGAACCATCGGCTGGATAAGATGCCACGCCAAGAGAGATGGTTAAGTTGAAGACGTGTTCATTGTATTTAATTCGTAGATCATGCTCAACACCATGGCGTATCAATTCGGCACGTTCAATTGCCCGTTTTGAAGGAGGTCCTGGCAGTACCACAACAAACTCTTCACCTCCATAACGACAAACCACATCACTACCACGCACACTTTCGGTTAATTTCTTACCCAATTCGACCAGAACAACATCACCGGCTTCATGGCCATAGGTGTCGTTGAATTTCTTAAAAAAATCGACATCAAGAATAATAACCCCGACAGGTTTATTATCACGTTCTGCAATCTGAAACTCTCTGGCAAGAGTTTCTTCCATATATCTTCGATTAAAAAGCCCTGTCAAACCATCGCGAACCGAGAGATTTTGTAACCGTTCCCGAAGTCGCAAGTTGGCCATTGCCATTGACAGATGATCAGTGACAGAGATAGCAAGCCGCTGCCAGTTCTGAAGCATATCATCTCTTTCTTTGCCGACAATACAATGATCAACAGTGTCAAATACAAGGTAGATAAGTCCTAAAACTTCATTTTGCCCAAAAAGAGGTAGGCATAAAGATAAATGGTACTGTTCCAAAGGTGATATATGCGCACAAAGTGTTTCATCGTTGAGGTTTTCGCTCATGATAATTCTATATTCTTGAAACGATTTACAATCACCTTTTTTGAAATTTTGCGGACTGACCTGGCAACCACCCCAGGCAATGACGGAGTCAAACTCCTGACCAGCCTCATCTGCCATATACAAAGCACCTGAAGCTTGATGGAATATTCCGGCCAGCGAATCAGAGACAACAAGAAAAGTTTCGTCGAGACTGTTACAGGCTTGAAGTTTTTCAGCTAAACGATTCAGCTGAGTCACTTCCCAGTTATGCTGTTCAAGCTTGCCAACTGTCGAGGTTAAATCTTTATTGGTTAGGTGTAACTCTTCAGTTCTCGCCATAACCTTTTGATCTAACTCTTCAATATTTGCTCGTAATCGACTAACCATACTGTTAAAAGATTTAGCTAGAAAACTGATCTCATCATTACCAATAATATCACTTTGAGCTGAAAGATCACCCTCTTCAACCTGACCAGCCAAAACAGATAATTTACGGATGGGCAAAAGCAAACGTCCCATCATTACCGAAACCATAAGAATGGAGAGCACAACTACAATAGAGGCAAGAATTAAAATTTTATTACGCAACGCATCTGAGCTTGCACTCAACTCAGAAGTTTTGACAGAAGCAACAATATACCAGTCAAATCCCTCAACGTGCTGCACCCAATTAATCATATCCTGAGACTCTTCAGTATCTCCCAAGGACGCTTGATTATGAAATTCAAGTTTGTGGTCCTTTGTTTTACTGGCTGCAATCAAATCATCAGCAATCTTGTTTTTTGTCAGGGGATTTATATATTCAGACATGTCTGAGTTTTCAAGTTGTAAATCAGGATGGATTATCACATTGTTCCAGGAGTCAAAGATATACAGATAACCTGTACGAGCAATCGTTATCCCTTTAATTATTTGGCGTAACTCATCGATCATCTTTTCCTTTCTGACTAATATTTCAGTTTCCAATTCATCAATAAAAATCTCTGAGCCAATTACCCATTCCCATTCAGGAAAAACTCGGGCATACGAGAGTTTTTCAGCCGGAAGATCATTATCAAGGCGCTGAGACCAAAAAGAATGATAGCCCTCGCCGTTTTCTACTGCCAGTTGGATAAGCGGAGTCAGAATATAATTTCCAAATACATCCCTGACTTCACTGATATCTTCCATGTGCATCTTAGGATCAGGGTGAGACAAATAAAAGCCGTTATAATCAGCTACCCACAAATAATCGTTATTTCCATAACGAAAATTCCGTAACTCCTCCAAGGCACTCCATTGGGCCTGATCTTCCGGAACAACTCCATTTTGAGCCTGATCGTACCTATTTTTAAGATAGGTCTCTGTAAACAAAATTATATTTTTAAGTTCCCTTCTGTATGCTGTAATAACTGATTTCTTATAGGCCTCGGTCGAAGAGTAGTTGGAAACAAGCAGTTCATGAATGTTATTAAGGTTAGTACGAACAGATTTTTCTTCGAGAGAATAGACGATATTTTTAATTACTGGGACTGCAAAAAAATAGACTGCTAGGGCAAAGCCAAGCATAGTAAGGATGATGGGCGTAAGAAAACGCCGAAACAGAGGTGACGTAAAGATGCTGCCTATATCAATTGTTTTTTTTTGTTCAGTCATTACAGGCCATATGAAAGTAAAATTGAATTCATCTCAATAGGTTACAAAATCATTAGAATATATACAAAATTTATTTATGTGACCATTTGAATTTATTAAACTTCATGGCACATTTAACTGGTATAAAATTATCTCATTAATTGGAACAACTGGCAAGACAAGTTTTATGGTCGGACAGGGCTTACGGTTGGTTACGAGTTTTTACTTTCGGCGCGTGCAACAAGAACAGCGACTGTTTCATTTATTTTATCAGCCAGATCCTTAAGGGGGTCTTTTTCTCTAAGTAAAATTTTTTTCGTTGTATTGCCGTTTTTAATCTCCTCAAGATCCTGTTCAATTCTATAAATCGGTCCGGCAATCTTCTGAGGCAAGAATATTGCTAAAGCGAGACCGCTCAGAAAACTCATTACTGCCCCAGATAAAATTACCGGCAGTAAAAGGTCACTCACTTTTTGCATAGTGATATGAATATCGTACAAAGTTCCAGAAATTTCTTGTTGGGCATAAAAATACAAAACAGATACAGATACAATCGCACTTACCAAAACTGTTCCTAGAATCCGAACCAGCATCCACATCTGAAAGTTTTTTTTGATACTAATATTGAGTTTTTTTCTTTTATGTTTCATAGCATTTTTTCTTTAAATTTTATTAAGATGACAGCCGATACAAAGTTCTCTTTTTGACGACTTCACCAACCGGTATTCAATATCCGAAGAGTGAGCTGAGTGACAGGTCATGCAGGTGATATTGCCATTTGAAAGTACAAAATATTCCTCTGGTATTGCCATCCCAGGTTTTGCTGAAACATTGACTGGATGGTTACGATCTTTTACGTATTTACCATGGCATGGTTCACATGACGTTGTATTGGTCATTAATGAATCTTTCAAGTTATGTTTTTCTGGAACAACACCTTCTGCAGCAAGATGACCTTTTTTTTCTTTACTCTCTTTAGGTGTCCCTAAGGCCACAAGAATCGGCTGGTTAGCAGCAATTCGAAATACGCATTGATCGTCAAGTTTATAGAGCTTTACTTTCTTCTGAAAATCCGGCTGATTTTCTTCGAAATTATCCTTCGAAAATTTTGGTTTAGCCTTGGCAGTGGAAAAAACAAACTCTTCAGATTCTGCCATGTTTCCAAAAATATCATTAGAAACAACCTTAAATCTATATTTTTTCTTGAATTTCAGTTCCGATAATTGAACACGATGGTCTTTTGTAAAATTATAGGTATGATCAGATCTCTGATTAATTTTCTTTAAGCCATAATACACTTGTGAAGTCGACAACTCATCGGTTGTCCATGAGACCGTTGCAGTTAGAAACAAGCCCTTGCTTATATCTTCAATTTGAATATTTTCAATTTTAGGGGGGGCATTATCATCAACAAGTTCTGGAAGTTCATCGACAGGTGGAAGGATTATCTCCTCACTTATGGTTCCCTGACCAGGCACTTGATACTCTACATGGACATGATCATTAATACTTGCAAAAGGGACCATAAACCAATGAGTTGGCGTGGTAACACGACGACTGTCCAACCAGTTAACCTTGGGGTCCTGCATGAATTGCTTGGATTTCCCAACCAACGCTTCATCTTGAATATGGCATAATACGCATTTTTTTTCTAAAAAAGGTTTGTGTATATACGATTTTAAAAGTCCACTATCCCAAGTTTTCTGGTGGCATTTAAGACACTCATTGCCTGTTGAAACATCATCAGACTGTTTCGCCAAAAGATTTTCACTTAATGAGAATAAGGCGAGACATAGAATGATTATCAAGAAACGCAGACGTAAGAAGGAAGTAGTCATAGACACAACTATGTTCAATTAATAATCTCTATGTCTAAAGGAACTGCACCAAGATCAATCGTCGTCTTCAGTCGGTGGGAAGTCAAATCAATAACACCTACGCTACCCTTACTAACGTCTGAATAGTATAACCAGCGTCGATTGCTCGACAAGGCCATCTCGTGGGGCTTGCCACCTGTGCGTATCTCTTTTAGTGTTGTTAATTGATCCGGCAACAACACAGAAACAGTGCCAGATTTCTCATTTGTTACAAAAAGTTGGTCATCATATTCAATTATGCGCTGGGGCCCCATCCCTACGGTGTTCCTCAGAACCTTACCTGATCTGAAATTGTATGACATCACGGAGTTTGAACTGCTTTCTGCTATAAACAGTTTACCGTCGTAGGGGTACATTCCGCTGGAACCACTTCCGGCAGAGATAGTGTCAAGGGTGGCCAGCGTAATGGGGTCAAGGAAATATATTTTTTGCGAGCGTTGTGATGAAATTGCCAAACGTTGTTGGTCCTCGACATAAACAAGATACTCCGGTTTTTCGCCAATGCGCATTCGTGTTGCATAACTTTTTGTGGAAAGATCAACTCGATAGGCAAAGTCACTTGCACTATCGAGCAAATACGCATTAGTTTTAGACGAATTAATTACCATTACCGCAGGATTTACTATTAATGGAACCGTTATTGTATCCTTAAGACGACCAGACGAAAGTTGATAAATCTTAATAGCATGTTCTTTTTCAGCTAAAATGTAAATTTCATCAGAATCCTTAAATGCCTTTAGATACGTGGGTTTGCCTGTTACAGACCACGACCCGACTACTCTATTTGTATCGCTTCTGACAATAAAAACCGTGTCAATATCAGGACAGCTTACATAGGCAAGTTCTGATGTAAGGCTAATTTCTTGAGGGTACGCTCTGAACACAGGCCTAAATAGTTTATTGTTTATGTTCAATGAAGCTTGCTTGTCAAATACGACAAATAAACACTGACGATCGTATTGCTTAAAGAGTAAAGGGACAGGGAGATCTATAACAACTGTGTTACTCTCCAATGCCATCTGATAGGAGCCTGCACTATCAACCATTTCTGCGTTTGAAACAGTAATTTTAATCTTTGAATACTCTCCAGGATTGACCTCCAATCTGTTCACAAAAACCTGCTCGTTTTTTTGAAACCCGCTATCATAGCGGAATGATTTATCAAGAAAAGAAAGCCACTGCTGACCATCAAAGAGTTCAATAGACTCAATTGTTATCGAAACTCCAGGTCCAGTCATCTCGTCACTATGCATAAACAACGAAACAAGCGGTGCACTTTTATTATACGTTGTGGGAACTTTCAGTGGGCCGGCAGAACCAGTTGTTCCACTAGAAACACATCCGGTGCCTAACACTATAAAACCCATCAACAGATACAGATGAAATTGTTTCATTATGCGTATGCTTAATTTATGCAGTTTCCCAGGCACTCTTGTTTCCCTTTTAATTTTTTTCAGTATGACACGCAGCGCAACCATTAGTCCAACTCCCGGATGCCCCCCGATAATTCCACCGCAAACTCGAATAATATGGGCTTGCATGGGCACGATGACATGATAGGCACATTACAATACGTTCTGAGGCAACTGTGATAGTACCGTTACTGATGTCATTGCTGCCGACTGGTATAGCAGGTGTATACACATAGCTATTATATTCAGTTGTACCAGTTGGCATTTGGACATCAACTGGATGACGAATCCAAGGACTTGAAAAGGCAGAACCGTCCTCACTGACACCCTGCTGAGATGACTCACCACTATGAAAAATACCATGACATTCGGCACAAAAATAACTTATTGTCGCTGTGTCCGTAGCAGCATCACTTGCCCGATTCTCAGAATAATAGATGTTATAATCTGTGGCATCGTCATTAAATTGGTAGTTTCCAGATTCCCACCCCTTGATACCGTATAAAAACCGAAAACTTTTTCCGGTAGTCGACTGATCCATTCCTATGTTATTAGTGATATTATTGTGATGAGAAGCTTCAAGTCCAAAAAGTCCTCCGCTGCCGTTATGGCGACCGTGGCAACCATACACGCCAGAGCATGATAATTTTGTTGCTCCAACAGCGTTATTAATTGTACCTACCTGATCGTTAACACTGAATCCCGTAATCCAACCTGGTGGAGCGTTAAGGGTGGAGTCAACACCACCAGGAAGTTCTTGAGGGTTATGACCATATCGTTGGCTGGTACTATCTGAAAAGTAGAAATTTCCTGCCGCCAGGGACGTGGTAAGATCTGTGATTGCTACGCCTGAATAGACATATGGAGTGTGGGATGTGCCATCAGTGTTGGTTCCGGTATGACAACCGAGACAGGTGGAGTTCAACAAACCCTCCTGGGGGCCAATGCCACTAACAACACCAGCACTGCTGGCATGCATAACGTGGCAGTTCGAACAGACACCGGTTACATTTGCCTGAGCCTGACTACAGAAAAAGATTAAAAAGCAAACAATCAGGTGAATAGGTGTCATGCTTTCCTCTAGCGGTCATAGACGCTTACGCGTCCATTCCCCTCGTCAACAACACACAACCTGCCCCATGGATCAAATTGCATGTCGATTGGATAGCTAAGCTGACCGGCTTTTGCGCCTTTTTCGAGAAATTTGTATTTTATTTTGCCTTTTGGGGTATAGACTGAAACTTGAGCTTTGTGTCGTTCTAACACATAGATATTTTTTGTTTTATCAAGAGTAAGTGATACAGGAAATTGAGGCGAAGGGTTAAGCAAGATTTCGCCACGAACTTTTCCATCAGTTGAAAAGGTGAAAACGCGTCCAGTTCTTTCAGTTATTGCATAAATAACCTCTTCATAAATCTCAAAGTCTACAAACGCTTCATTGCAATCGACACATTCAATCGGTTTGACCAGCGAAAATTTTTCAGAAATCATAAAAATACTACCGCTCAACTTATCGAGCACCAACACTGTGCTATCCGATTTGGTAATTCTTTGCGGATAAAGCAATTTATTGGCAACAGTTAAGAAAAGCGGCTCAACCTCACGGTTTTTCAAATTAATTCTGGTGACACTCCCTTTACCTTTTTCGATCACGTATAGAGTTTCAGCATCCCCTTTAATCATGTCGACAGGCTTATCAAAATCACCGTTGGCATCAAATGAATGAAGAGGCAAACCATTCTTATCAAAAGAGAGCAGCCTATTGTTTCCACTATCAACAATATAATACCGTTCAGTCGTAATATCGACAAACAACGACTGAGGGTTTTTTAAAGGAATATTGTTCTTGCCAGCCCCCATACTAAATGAATAAACCCATGAATCTGCCTCACCGGCAAAAACAGAATTAGAACTCAGCAAAATCCCAAAAAGCACTGCGCTCAGGAAGAAAATGATCCGTTTTCTGTAACACATTGGTTCATTCCTGGTTAGTTTGTTGGTTAATAATTATGACACTGCACACAAAGTGCTTTTTCACCGTCTAGCTTCAACTGATAGGGATAGAGTGTGCCCTTAGGATCATGACAGGTTACACATGTCATTGGCTGATTGTTTCTCGGATCAATTATGGTATCTCCAATCGGATGGCTGAATTCGCCATGAGATGAATGACAGGCTGAGCACACTGAGATTTCGTTACCTTTTATCATGGCTGGGCCATCACTTCCATGAGCAACATGACAGTCACTACACCTATTAATTTTTACGTGTTTACTTAAGGAATTGGCGTGACTTTCAAATGAATCGATATGACAAGGAACACAAACAACTTTTTGTGAGCCTACCAGTAAACTAGAATCATCTCCCGCATGAGGACTATGACAATTAATACAGCTGTTGCCATTTGAGTCTGAAAGATGATTATGTATTAAATTTCTTGATTCTTTAACTTGAGGGTGACACTTAAAACAAATTTCTTTAGGGACAGTTTTACCTGAGCTATGGCAGGTGGAACAACCCTTTTTAAATGGCGAATGTTGCACATTTCGTATTAGAAATCTATTGTCGCTGCCGTGTGGATTGTGACAACTCAAACAATTTTTAATATCTTGTTTAAACAGATGGCTCTCGCTCTTAGAAACGTTTCCATGACAACCAAAACATAAAGAATCTGTTTTTTCCTTTAAAAGCTGCATCTCATCAGACCCATGAGAATCATGGCAGCCAGAGCATGTTCCCTCCGCAAAAGGCTTATGAGTATATTTATATGGTTGTACAACCTCCTGGTGACACTCAGCACAAACTTTCGTCAAGTCAATCGGCACAAGCCCTATAGTCTCTGAGGAGTGGGCGTTGTGGCATTTTAAGCATTGCTTCTTTTTAAACGGTTGATGCTGATGTGTTTGCTTCTCTGATAATTCAAGGTGACATCCAACACATAAATAACCGGCATTTTGTTTCGTTAAACCTTGATAGGGAGCAGCGTGCACATTATGACAAACAGTGCATTTTTCCTTTACAACCGGTGCATGAACCACTTTGCCATTAAGAATATTCCGCGAATGACAGGTGAAGCAAAGCGACTCTTTGGAAGAATCAATATGCTTTAATTTTCCTTTCAACTTAACGTGACATTCATCACATTTTTTTTCAGCAAATGGAGTGTGACTGACCGTATAGGTCATTCCAACTTCACGACTGCCATGTGAATCATGGCAAGAGTTGCAACTGTTCGCACTTGGCAGAATCCCCGAGTGGAGTCTTTTCATCTCTTCTGAGGAGATTTCATGACAACTCGCACAGAGAACCTCGATGGTATTATTAAGGAGCCCCTTTCTCTCGGAACTATGAGACAGATGACATATCGAACAATTCTTTGCTGCTGGCTGATGTGGCTTTCCATCGTTCCAATTAGCTACAATCTCGGGATGACAGCCCAGGCATAAAGCAAGTTTGGTCGTGCGCAAACTGTTGTCATAGTTAGAACCATGAGGATTGTGACATTCTATACATTTACCCTCAGCAAAGGGCTGATGCTGTGTCGGTTGTGCAGCTTGCCGGTTCAGTTGATCTGCATGACATTTAGAACAATTTTTTATTACAGTTTCCATGCCTAAATTGTCATATTCCCCGGCATGAGGATTGTGACATTCCACACATTTACCATCAGCAAAGGGTTTATGTGTTACTTTGATCGAATTACTAGTATCGGCATGACACAATTGGCACAAATTGCCGTCCCGAACAGGCTTTTTCAGATAACTTCTTGAACCGCCATGGGGCGTGTGACAGCCAGAACATTCACCATCAACAAAGGGGCGGTGCAAGCTATATCTATTTTTCTGTAACATTGTATTTGTGTGACATTCACCACAAATTTCAAGCTGAGGTTTCCTTAACAATTTATTTAAATTCGATTCATGCGGAGAATGACAAAGCAGGCATCTATTATCTGCAACCGGTTTATGCTTTAGATTGATATTAAGCTGCGACTCATGACACCCAAGGCAGATTGTCTTTTCATTACCTTTTAAATTATTAGCCAGTTCAGAGCCATGACCGGAGTGACAAACCACACATTGACCTTTTTCTACGGGCTTATGCCCCCGTTTAATTTTTTGGTACGAATCGTGACATGAAAAACATAGTTTTTGTGGGGTCTCTTTTAGCATGTACTGAAACTCACTGGCATGGGTCGCATGACAGTCTAAACAAACTTTTGAAACATAGGGTTCATGTTGGTACGTTGCAGTACTCATCTGATGGCAATCTAAACAGAGTGAATTTTTATCAGCTTTCAACTGTTTAAGATTTGCCGTATTTGTGTGACATGATTGACATCCACCTGTATTAGAAGGTGAATGACTGAAGGTTTTTAATAAGGCCGGAGAATCTGAGCTGTGGGGGTTGTGACACTGGCTGCACTTACTCTGACTGATATCGTAGCCAAAATGTGTTTTCATGAAATCTTTCGGTGATTTCCTATGACACGTAGCACACAAAACAGTTTCACTATCTCTCAAAAGAGAAGGATTCTCCGAAAAATGGGGCTGATGGCAATCATTACAGCCATTAGCTAAAGGTGAATGAACACTCTTTTTAGTAAATTGCTCTTGACTATGGCAGGAAAAACAAAGCGTTTTCGGACTTTCACTCAACAGACTATTGTATTTACTGTTATGTGGTTCATGACACTCCGTGCATTTTCCTTTATTAAAAGGTAGATGTACGGATTTTGCCTTTGATGATGACTGAACAATCTGTTTGTGGCAACTTAAACAAAGTTTTGGCGGTAATAATCGTAGCTGAATTCCACCAATTAATCCGTGTGGAAGATGACAGGCGCCACAATTGTTATCAATGACAGGTTTATGCACGTTTCCCTCATTGAAACGCGATGCCAACTGCTCGTGACAATCAAGGCAATCCTGCTTTTTCCTCTTTATAGTTTGTTGTTGCTGACTTGCAACACACGCTGATATCGCAAAAATAGCCAGTATGGAAAATGCTATAGATATTGAGTTCGTTTTCATATTCGATTATTTGTAAATTTATCCAACAGTCTCTTCAGGCTGATGTCGCAGTCGATGAGGTGGCCCTGAATAGTTACTCTATTTTAATATTAGTTTTCTCCCTCATATTATCTAAAAACTTGGCACGAACACCATCTTTTTTTTGTTTTATCAATATTTCGACAATTTCATTTTGCACCTTTTCGAGAGGTGCGACGCCGCTTTCTGTGCGAGATAGAAGTTTCAGCAATTTTGTAGTATCATTTTCAATGTATGGAGCGCTTATATCTCCTTCATTTAAGGCTTTGAGAACATACAATGTTTCGGACTGAAAATGATTAATGGGCAATGCTATATCTGACCCCATACTGACAGACACCCCAAGTTTGTCAGCCTCTTCCATCAGTTCTCCACCAGTAAGCGTTCTGGTCCAGACATTAAAAATTGCCTCATTCGTGCCCTGGAGCAACACAATTCTCACCTTTTCAGGAGTAATAAAATCACTTCGATTATCACTGTAATATTGATTAATTTCATTTTGATCGACTGAGATGTCACCATACAAGCGCTTCTCAAAATCTTTTACAAGTCTATACTGTTTATGAAAGAGTAACTCATCTTTAAAAGGTGGTTTATTCTGATAGTCTCGATCCATTGCCTCCCACGAAACCAAGGAATTTGCGATCATTGCGTTAAGTATTTGATTTTTTACGCCATCTTGATCATTGCGATTATTTCGTTTTTTGTTTTCAAACATTGAGATGTGTTTAAGACATTGATCGATAAAATACTGGACAGTTACATTGCTTCTATCAGAGGAAATTACTATCTCATTTAGCACTGTTTCATCCGGTGAATACAAGTCAATCGCATCGATCAACTCTTTATTAACACGTACATTATATTTCTTTCTCAAACGAATGATCAACTGTTCAGTCAGATTTTGTGATAGTTCCTTTCTTAATCTGTAAAGAATATCACCTTTTTTTTGCATGAAATCTGTTTGTTCTGCCCCAACCTGCTCTTCAACAAACAAAACTCCAACTTCGGTATTGTCCAGCTTAAAAGGTGTTGAAATACTGTTCGAGTCCATATTGTCAAGAAGCCCTTTCCATGCTTCAGGAGTGGTGTTCGGGCGCAACCACTGTGGCGAGTGAACTCGACAAGAATCCTGATTCTGGGCTGCAAATTCACTTATATGAGAAATATTTGATTTTAAGCCAATACTACGAATTAACTTATCAGCACTGGAACTGTTTGAGCATTCAACTAATGCCACCAGTCTTCTCGGCACATACTCTTGCAGATATTGATCGTACAGACGACTGTCAGAAAGGTCAATTTTTGAATCAATTTCATCATTTTGCAAGAGCATCAACGTCCTTGATTTAATAAAAACATCTACCTTCCGACGATACTCAGCTAAAGAATCAAGCTCCATTGTCTTGGCTTCTTTAAGCAACAAAAGCCACTCCAGATAGGTGTCAATCCCTTCAATTTTCTGATCTTGATCATCCCGGTATCGTTCCCACCACGCTTTAAAATCAGAAACCGTATAGTTTGTGCTATCAATACGTAATACAATCTTGTCATCATCAAACTCTGCAAACAAAGGGCTTGAATGAAACAAACAGAGTAAAAACAGGATATTTATGAAAATTATTCGTAACATTTGGCCAAACCCTTTTCTTTCCATATTTCAATTATTTCGTGGGCAACATTACCAGAAAGCTCAGTTAAAGTATTAACAAGTCCAAAATGCATTACCTTACGAAAATCCTCTCCTTTCCTGGCATGGTAGGTCGTTAAAATTATCTTGCCAGAAGATGCATCAACAAGCTGTATATCGACAGCAAGCTCTGGTTCAGTGAGCAAAGGTCCTTGTAATTCATCCATCGATATTATTTTACCAACTACAAGCGCATCGACACTCAGTCGATCAGCAAGAATCTGTAATTGCTCAAGATTCGGGTTGCTTTTGGGAGAAATACGCATTTGTCTAAATATTTTACGGACATCACCTTCTTGAACAATTAAGTACTCTTGGCCCTTATTTAGTTCTGCCATAAATATTCTATAAAAAATTATGTCCCCGCGAGGATATTCACTTTCGTTTAGAAAAGGAAGTACGGCTATTTTGCAAATGCTGCGCGGCAATCGATTCAACTGCTGGATCTCTGGTATTTTAGATGGAGAAACACAACCAGGGAGAGAAGACAAGAAGAAGCAGAATAAAAATAACGTGTAGGTAAACTTAGGAGAAGGCAAAGGCATAGAAAATCAAAAATCAGCATGCCAATCATCTGATTCAATAGCAGAATCGAGTGAACCTTGATCATCATCGGATTCGTCAGAGACTTGAGAGAAAATGTTTTTATATTTGGTAAATGACTTACTGCCAAGCAGATCATCTACTTTGAGAATACAGGCAATTTTTTCTTTGTCAACGCTATCATTGAATGTCGGTAAGCTGAATTTCACAGGAAGAGTCTGCCCCTTAAAAGTTTTTAACAGTTGATTATCATGATCCCACAGTTCCATCCGCCATGACATAACGGGGATATTATCGTTTGAGATTAATGAAGCATACAGTGTATTATTGTCACTTTTTTCAATATTAATTGCAACTACTGGTTTCAGATCTAATAAACGAACATTTTCTCTGGCAACACCAACATTACCGGCCCTATCCCAAACCTTCATGCTGATTGTATATATTCCGCTGTCAGATCGTAGGTTTTTACCATTTTGTCCTCGCCATTTAAAATCTGGGGGCATTGAACTTCCTCTTTCACGAAGGACGGTATCTCCATTTTTATCGACAACCTCAAACTCCCATTTTTTTACAGGTTCACTCCGTTTAAAGTGGATTGTAATTGGAATTTCATCTCGGAAACTAACCATTCCGTTGATGACTTTACCCTGAACTCTCATCGAAACGTCAGGTGGTCGGCTGTCGACCACATACGATCCCAAGAAAGACTCATCACGCTTACCTGAAGGCCAATCAAGAATAAGGCTGACAGGATAATCCGCATCAACAACATCCCCACTCCAGACCTCGTTTAATACTGTCGGCGAGGACTCATTCATCGCAATCTCAACACTTGAACCCTGTTTAGACCCAGAACCAACCCATGCAGCATTATAGTACACACCGTCATCGGAGGAGGCTAAATGCACCCGATTGCCAACCTTAATGAATACTTTAGCAGCGCTTGATTGATTAGCCGTCGATTTAAAACGGATAGTACATTTTACTTCCTGCCCAGGCCTAACAACTTTTGGACTAAAAAAAACAGAGTCAACCTCAAGATATGTTGTTTCTTTAACTGCGGCTACTTGAAGGCCAGCTAGCTCTTGTCCAGCTGTAAAATCCAGATCCGCAGGCCATCCAGAGAAAAGTTTACTTGCGACAATAGGCTTAATGTCATCAATGGTCTTCGGCGTTTTTGTTCCGAGAAATCGTTGCTCACTTCCTCGACTTACCGCTGCAGTATTAGCCCAGATGGTTTTCCCATCGCTTGTTCTGATCAGTTGAATAGAGACGCCAAGCGCAGACGGATCCAGGCTTTTCTGGCAAACACTCGCTAATATCACAAGATCAGCACTAAGAGCGACCCTTGCGCCCATAATATCTTTCGTTTCCAAGTGACCAACTTGTTTTATGTTTTTCTGACTCATATATTCAAATATTTTTTGAGGCTCAATAATTTCAACACCCTTTTTAGAAATTTCATCCACCAAGAACTGAGAGATTTCCTTGTTCACACTGTTATGTCCCATGCTAAGATCATCTACAGGAAACACAGCAACAGTTATCGCACTGGCATTTCCGCACCACATGCATGCAGTCAGCAATACCAAAATAAATGCCATATATCTGTTTTTAGATGAAAACATAGTGCTCCCAGTAAATTTCTATTTCCATCAATTAATAATTGCAATAAATATTCCAAACCTATAAAATTTCACACCATAGTTTTCTTCATCGAATTTACCCTGTAATTCTTGATAGTTATGGTAACAATAAACTATATTTCGCCAACTACTGGCAAAACAAAAAAAGCCTGAATTACACAATTGAAATTGAGTGTAATTCAGGCTTTTTTTAATGTTGCAGGCACTGGTAACGGTAACGTTACCAATCTAACATCCCCACTACTTAAAACAATTTAAAGATGACCGAAACTATCCTTGATCATTATCCTGTGGCACAATGAGCAGATTATCATCACCATCGATAAGTATTTCATTGGAATTTTCTTTTCCATCACTATCACCCTCAATTTCAAAAGCGGCCCTCTCTGGATCAGGTAATGTATTTAAAAGCTGCCGTATCAAACCCAGAGAGACCTTGAACTCATCATCATGGGCTAAACCAAACAATCGTTTGCCCAGTGAATCACCAGTCCTGTTGCCGCTAACCTGCCAGAATATCATTCCGGTGTGTATGTCGACAAGCCTAAGTGTAATTGACAATTGCGGATATGAAACAGTGCCACGTTGCACCTTTTCAGACAAATCAATAGTTCCCATTAAAAAGGCCTGCACATTCATTCTTTGCCCAACTCGTTTAATGAGCGCTGCATCCATTGGTGCTTTCGATAAATCAACCGCTTCTTCGCGCAAAGCACTGTCAACCAGACCCTTATCGACAACATCAAATATTTTGTAGGACAATATTTGAGTGATTACCAGATCTCGAACTCGCGGAGCCACATATTGATCTCTACTATTGTTTTCAAAAGGAACAACAGCAATACGACTTACATAACCGATATCAACATCGTCACGCAAAAAATACTCCATGTTGGATTTGCTTCCACAACCATTCAACAACGTTGAAAAAATAAGAACAATCCAGAATACATTTTTCATAATCAACCCTTAATGGTAAAGTGCATACTTCACATTACAGAAAATCGTGCATTTAATCGCCCTGTCACATTCCATGATTCAGACCCCTGTCCATTCTGATATGAACCGGAGGTAAGCATTGAGATATATTGACTAATCGTCCATTTCCAATCCATGCTCGTCGTATGTGTCGATTCCGGGCTAATGGATCTATTGTGGGAAAAGGAGACCTGCATATTTCGCGTTAAAGCAACATTAAAACCAAGCCCCATTGACGAAGTGTCGGTGCTGGCCCATGCATGTGCGTAATTTGCCGTAATTGAAAGCATTTCAGATAATCTCCAATGAATGTTTCCCCCCCCATCAATTGTACACTGCTGACCAGATGTCTTTGAGTAATTCGACGATATCCCTGCCACCAATCCGGGTACAAGCCTGGCGGTAAAATTGATTTGCGAGCTTGTTGTGCTGTCGATTGAATTTTCTTGGATATTATCATTTTGTGCAAAAGACCCATTAAAACGTGCAGTGAGATCCTCATATATATCTGCAACCAGCTGCATTGAATAATTATAGCCAGAGGTCAGATGATGGGTCCCCTCATAGGTTTCGGTAAGTGTAACTCCCCACGACGAATCGACAGTCGGTAATGGCGGAAAAGAAACACTTAACCCGTAAGTACGAGTCTGATCTTCCAGCGAATTACCTGCACTGCTTGAAGTAACCCCTCCATTGAGCCGCACCGCTAAATCATTTGTAGGATTCCAGCTCAAACTACTGTTAACGTCAGTAGAATTAGCACTGACACTCGTTGAACTCTCATTTAGATTATATGAAAAATTAGACGATAAACGCAAATCCGGTTTAAGCTGAAAATTTAGATTTACATTGGTTGAGTGATTTTCGGAACGACTTTGAACCAGGGTAGTGCTGCCGGTTGCAGCTATTTCTTGATATAACTCAATCTCACTGAAAGTCACTAATGTGGCACCTGCATCGCTAACAGCAACCACACTTAAAAAATTTCGAGAATAGCCTGAGACATCAATTTCAAAGCGACCATAGGTTGTGTTGTAGGTTGCGGTTAGCCCGGATTGCTCCAGAGTCCAAGTAAGGTTTCCTGCACTTGAATAAAGGTCCCAGCTGAAGGCACTGTAAGTGGCAATAGGTAAGACGGCGTCGGTATACAAATAGAGCGTCGTTACTGTTTGATAATTTGTCCTGAAAGCAATCTGCATGAGTGCAGCATCATCGACAGTCGTAACCACACTATCAGTTGTATCTCCATCAGTTAGTCCAGGCAGGGTTGGCAAAGAGTAGTTGCCTCCGGGAGGGTTTCTTTCCTGCCCGAAACCACTGGTTGCGATCGGCAACATGGCAACTCCAGAAGAAACAGCAAGTCGATTTTTACTTGTGGTAGTATTATATTGCTGCGAAAACGAGACCGAAATTTTCTCGTCTAAAAAAGATCGTTCCGTATTAAAACGTGCAAAGTGAGTATCGCTTTGGCTCTTGCCTTCAGTGACCTTATTATGACTTTCATTTATATTATAGGTGTAAAAAAGTTTTGACGGAAAAAAATCCCAAGCAAGGTTTAGTCCGCTGCTGGAACTTTCTGTGTTAATGGCTTTAACTTCCTGATCATCTTCAGACCAGCTCTGATTATAATTTAGCCCTACATAAGGAATCCATTTATCTTTTTTCCAGGCTGAGGCCCAGTTTACTGCTAAAGCTTTTGAACTGTTCTCTGAATTTTTTGAATTAAACTCTTCACCCGCCGTACCTGATAAATTCAAAACAAACAAATCATTAGTAACGAGATAACTTATGGAGGGGGATATATTTTCACGAGTAACAGTCTCTTGCTTTGATCGATTAAAATTAACAGTTGTAGAAAGAGACATTGCCTCTGTCAGGTTAATATGTTTGACAAAATCCACAGAGTAATTTTCAGATTGTTGATCTGTTGCACTATTGGTGTCCTGATACCCCCAATCACCAGTCAATGAAAGGCTCTCAGAGCGTGCCAGACCGCACAAATTGCTTGCTATCAACAATGGCAAAATCAATCTAAGAACATGTTTCATTCATACACACAATCGAATACAAAAAGTTAGAATCCTGCCCATTCCATTTAGTTTTTATAACTAAATGATTTCATTACAGTTTATTTTATCAATTAGGCTTTTTGAAAAGCAAGTTATTTCTTATAAAAAAACCCTGCTCAGCAAGCTGAGCAGGGTTAGAAATACTAATAAATCTGTTAGTTATCTAGCGGCACCTAAAACAACTATTTTCAAACTCAATCATTTTTGGCATCATGGCACACAAAACAGCCACCGCTCTTTGAATTATCTCCTGCAACCATTTCGGTATAATCCCATCGTAATGAAGCTGGATATGGGCTGGCATGGGCTCTGTGGCACGATAAGCACATGACTATTCGGTCAGCAACAGCACCAACCACAAAGGTTCCATCACCTACAGTACTACTCCCAAGCGGAACATTTGGATCATAGGCGGCCAATTCATCAAAGTCACCGGATGAGGAAGGCCCAATAGGCATTACCACATCAGAAGGATGCCGAATCCACGGACTAGTCATACTTGCATCATTACTTACACCTTCGTTGGCAGCTCCACTGTGAAAAATACCATGGCACTCTGCGCAAAAATAGCTGATCGTTTTTGAATTGTTTGCGGTAGTGGTAACATCATCGTCACCTCCAGAGCGATCAACGGCGTAATAAACATTGTGATCACCATTGGCAGCTGTCGCATTAAGTTCGTAGTTGGGATCTTCCCATCCTATTATGCCATATAAAAATCGATAACTTGATCCAACTGTACTGCCATCAATATCTGTTCCAGTCTTATTAGCATGGTGGGCACCATTAAGTTCATCTGCGGTATGCAAGCCATGGCAGCCATATACACCTGCACAGGTTAATAAATTTGAACCATTAGTCCAATCGGGGCTACCACCACCAACCTGACCGTTGGCAGAAAAACCAGTTGCTTTCCAGCCAGGAGGGTTTGCGGTTGTATAACGGGTGTCAGCAGCTATAACGCCTGACACATAAGGATTATGCCCATAAGTTTGATCTCCCAGAACAGTGTCGGAATACTTAAAGTTTCCACCAGCAAGCATACTATTGGCGGCAACTCCATTATGGAGTACACCTGGGGTGCCGTCACCTGCTATTGTAACACCAGTACCGTTATCTTTGGTATGACAACCAATGCAGGTACTTCGAAGCAAGGTATCGTTGGCAGTAGCCGCAGCGGTACCTGCCTCACTGGCATGCATTACATGGCAATTAGAACATACACCAGACGCCGCTTCGGCATCGACAGCCACAGATAACAAAAAACCTGTGGTTGCAGTCACAATCAAAGCAGGAATTATTTTATTTAACTTGCATGTCATTTCCTGACCTCCTTTTTAGGTCTGTCACTTTTTGAACCCCTAAAATGGATTGTTAACAGTGACTGGCATTTTGATTACTATTATAAGCAACTACCATGCCACACAACAGGCAATGCTGAGCAAACAATATTAAGTACGTATTTTCGGTAAGTTAGACAAGAAAATGTTTATTTGAAATATGCAGGGAGATGAGCCACATTGTATCATACGCCAAAACATGTAACTTCAATTACAGGACTGTAATTACAATCGACAACAGGCCTATCTGTTTCTACGCCAGCGCGAATGAGTAATACCGAATTTTTTAATTTTGTGATTAAGGACACGAGGGCTTATACCAAGCAGCAGGGCAGCATCTTTTTGTATCCAAAGAGACTCTTCCAGGGCTTGAATAATTCTATCCTTCTCGCTGTCGATGAGGGTATGACGTTCGGGAGGAACAAAAACGGCAGGAACAGATTCATCACTTCTGTTGTCACTTGATACTTCAACGGGCAGAAAAAAACTTGAATCATGAATTACAGAATTTTCCTCTAGAAGCAATGCTCTCTCAACTGTATTGGCCAACTGCCTGATATTTCCTGGCCATGAATATGCCTTAATTGACCGCAGTACCGGATCAGAAAACCCAGTTATAGTTTTATGCATTGATCTGCCAATCTTATCGAGGAGATAATACGACAGTGGCACAAGACACTCTTTTCTGTTGCGGAGAGCCGGAAGACGAATTGGCAACACGTTTATGCGATAAAAAAGATCTTCTCTAAACTCACCATTCGCAACTAATTTTTCAAGATTCTTGTTTGTTGCCGCAATGATGCGGACATCTGAGTGAATTGTTCGATTGCCACCAACTCGCTCAAAGGCCTTATCCTCAATAACTCGTAACAATTTTGCCTGTAAGGCCAAGCTCATTTCGCCAATTTCATCAAGAAAGATGCTGCCGCCATTGGCTTGTTCAAATCGTCCAATTCGCAGCTTATCCGCGCCAGTAAATGCCCCTTTTTCATGTCCGAAAAGTTCAGACTCAAGCAATGTTTCCTGAATATTAGCACAATTTATTGTTACAAAAGGCTTGCCACGGCGTAAACTGTTATAATGAATGGCCCCCGACAAAAGGCTTTTTCCTGTTCCGGTTTCACCTGTCATTAAAATCGTTGAGTCTGTTTTTGAAAACTTACGAATATCAACAATTACCTGCTTCATAGATGATGAGTGAGCAATAATTTTGTTAATGTCATAAATGACATCTTGTTCGCGTCTCAGATAATCGATCTCGTTTTTCAGGCTTACGTTTTCAAGCGCTTTTTCGAGTGAGACTTTGATCTTTGTTGCCGTATAGGGCTTAATAACAAAATCAAAAGCTCCCTGTTTAACCGCCGCTACAACTAATTCAGCTTTTTCAGTACGACAGGTTATAATCACAGGAGTAAAAGGCAGATCACGCTTGACCTCGGAAATAATATTAAGAAATTTCCCCTCTCCATCACCAAGATCAAGTAAAATTACATCAAAATGAACCAGCTTTATCTTCTGGCCCAAGTCCTTACTAGCTGTGCAGTAACTTATCTGGTAGTTTCCAGATAACGACTCACCAAGGAAATCTCGCCACTCCTGTTCTTTTTCAATAATAAGAATTGATGCCATACTGCTTACCTTTGGGGCAAACCCCATTTTTCGGCTGATTTCTCTGGAAATGCGTCTCGATATTTAACTTCAAAAACTTGGGCGCGCTGGTTAAAAAAATCAGCCACAACCACGTTGCCTTGGCGGCCAATTACAATATCCACAGGATAGTTAAACCACTCCGGCCCCCAACCACGACCACCAAACTCATACTTAAACTCACCATTAATATCATAGATCAAAACGGTGTGACGCATATAATCAACCACATAAAAGCAGCGCAGATTAGAATCGAAGGCAACAGCCCGAGGCCTACTTAATTTACCTTCAGCGCCTCCTTTTTTACCAAAGGCAAAAAGAAATCGTTCCTCAGAATCAAAAACATATACCTTTGAAGTCGATTCGCTAAGAACTATTATATTGCCATCAGGATCAATTTCAATATCCTTAATCTCTGCTATATCGTCTGGTTCTGTGGCATCACTAAAGACATAATCGCCACGTTTATCAACAGCAACACTAAACCATTTTTTAAACGATCCATTTTTGTCCAACACCAGGATTCGCCTGGAGCTCAATCCAGTGATATACATACTATTGTCTTTAGCTAATGCAAGATTCTGAGGAATAAAATTATCACTTTCGGGTATATCCTGCATAAGCAGCTCTTTTTCGGGAAAGAAGGCTGTGTTTAACAAGGTTAACCGTGGCTTGGAGGTCGGTGTGCCAGCCTGAGTCACAAAAACTTTACCATCGTTGGTAAAATAACCACTCAGAGGAGAATCAAGTCCCCTACCCTTGCCAATCGAGTTTTGAGGGAAAAAGTCAGGGCCATATATAATAAGTCGATTGTTGACACCGTTGATCAAATAAAGTTCATCAGTACTATTGTCATAAAACAACGAAGAAGGCATTCTGATGTTCTCGCCCTTATCATCTTTGGTTAGAACGGTTAACACCTCATAGGTAAATTCGGGAATTTTTTCTTCAGCAGTATCTTCAGCAGTATCTTCAGAGGATTCCTCCTCAGATCTATTGAGCGTTGCAACCTGATCATCGGCTTCAACAAAGCCATCCAACAACGTTTGCTCAGAATCAATGATAGTCGGCTCGGGATCTCCACTCTCAGCAGAACCCTCCAGCATCGGCTTTTCAACCACGGTGTCTTCTGCACCATTTACCTTGATATCTTCAACAGGCAGTTCAATATTTGCAGGGGTAACTAAAATAACATCATCAGTGTCCCCATCTAATTTTCTTTCGGTGTCAACTAAATCAATCTCTTCATCAACACTCTTATTGTCTTCTTGCAGAGCATCGTGACCCGGCAGATCCTCATATATTTGTTGAGAGAATATCTGGGCACTATCGTCCCCGTAGAGACGTTGAATCCTTTGAGGAATTATGTAGGCATAAATAACCGAGGCCTGAGGGTAATACGACTTGATTGCGTCCAATAACTCTTGCGATGGGGCACGTCTATCAAACTTACCAACACGTACAGTAAAGAAACCTTTTATGAATTCAATACGTAGCTGCTCAAAATATACAGGGCTTAAACGAGACAGAAATGATTCATATTCGATGGTTGCCAAAGCCGCTTCCGAGAAACTGGCAATCTGGACAGTAAAAAACTCCTGGCCGGGATCAACATCTAAACTATTCAGCAGATCTTTTTGCGTCTTAGTAACTTTTTGTTTCTTCTTGTCAGGCACAAGCATCTTAACGACAGAAGCATTGTTGTCTTGCCTGGCACCGGTTTCAGGCAAATCTGTAGTTTCAGCTAAATCTTGCAGGACAACGGTTTCAGGCAAATCCGTACTTTCAGCTAAAGTCACTGCCAACGGTAGTTCTTCGTCAGGCGCAGTCTCTTCTTTTTCACCACCAACAACTACTATTTCTTGCAAATCACTGGCTATCTGCTCGGTAGGTTTATCCTCCCATCCGCCCTCACCATTATGCCAAAGAACACTCACCAGACGTTCAGGCTTTATATAAGCCCGTAAAACCGAAGAGTGGCTATTTTTTTCAGATAAATAGCTAGCAAAATCATCAGCCGTCCTCTCAGCTTTAAATTTCCCGGCTCTGATGGTGTGAAAGCTCTGAATTTTTTCTATTCGCAGCCACGGAAGCGGTTCATTGATAAACATGGCACGTAGCCGTTCAAACTCTTCAGCGGCCGATTCTTCCAGACTAAAACTTCCAAACTGTACTGTATAAAACTTTTCTCCTGCCAACTGCTCCATCAGTTCATTTGATAGCTGTTTTGACGGCAAAGAGCTGTTACTTACTAATGGGCCATTACTTTTCAAAACTCGTTCAGTACGAATAAAAGCTTTAAGAACTCGCGCACCCTTAAAATATTTTTCAATGGCCGGCAATAACTGTTCAGCGGCGGTATGCTCAAGAAATTGACCTACTCGGATAGTATAGTATCCGCCCACCAACTCGATACGCAAAGCATGTTGTAAGGATTCGGCAACATTGTTTTGCAATCGTTCATAGTCCTGTTCCGCACTTTCTACAGAACTATAACTGCCCGCCAACACGGTATAAAATTGATTTTCATCGGCATAAGCCTGTACGGCAACTGCCAGGATGATCAACCCACTAAAAAAAACTCTTAAACTGTAAGACCTAAGGCCTTGTCTCAATCCAAAAATTGACATTTTTAGCAGGTACTGTGAGGTGTACATATTTGCGTTAAATTATCCAGTAATTAGAATTACAGCTTAGCCGTAACTTATTATTTTGTCAGTAAATTCTATCAATGAATTACATCTAATTACAACTACTATTTTTCTTATATTTCGACTTTACTTGATGTTTTCACGTAAAAGTATCCAATCAACGGCAGAAGATAAATTTTCAGCAACATAATCAGGTTTAATAACTTGGCCAGGCCCAATATATTCATAATCACCTTTGCCGTACCCAGTCAGAACGAATATCCCCTTCGCCCCAACCGTAGCTGCTGCTTTCAAGTCAGACCATCTATCACCAATCACATACGAGTTGTGCAGATCAATACCATGTTCTTGGGCGGCCTGATTGAGAAGTCCTGGGCTTGGCTTCCGGCAATCGCATTTTAACCGATACTGTTCCTCTTTTGCCTCTGGGTGATGCGGGCAAACATATATGCCATCCACTTGTGCACCAGCTTTATCCAGCATTAGTTTCATTGTATCATGCACCTGATCGAGCAGACTGGCAGGGAAATAGCCTCTTGCCAGTCCAGACTGATTTGTCACTACAAAAACAGGTATGTCGAGACTATTTAATCTGGCAATAGCCTCGGCAACACCATCAAGAAGAATAAAACGACTAATATGGTTGATATAGCCCATCTGTTCGTTAATTGTACCATCACGATCTAAAAATACTCCGAAACGCCCCATCCAGTAACCTCCTGCAAAATTATAAATGATAAAAAAAGAGTACCAGCTACTACAAATGAAGTAAATTCAATCTTGAAAAAGATTGCCACAAGTGGTAAAAGAACGTGTTTCAAATTACACACATCCCACAAGACGCCTTTGGTGCCCTCATAACAGGGTTGGTAGCTATGAATTTTAGCCGGGGATGGAGGATAAACCAAAAACTCAAAAGGAGAATCACATGTCCAACATTACAATGAAAGAGATGCTCGTCGCTGGATTACATTTTGGTCACCAGACCAAACGCTGGAACCCAAAAATGAAACCCTACATTTTTGGGGCACGAAACAAAATCTACATCATTAATCTCGACAAAACATTACCAATGTATAACGCTGCTCATGACTACATTTACAAAACTGTGGCCAAAGGCGGCAACATTTTGTTTGTAGGCACAAAACAGCAAGCTCAGGAAATAATCAAAGAAGAAGCCATGCGATGCGGCATGTTCTTTGTCAACCACAGATGGTTGGGTGGTATGCTTACAAATTTTCAAACCATCAAGAAAAGTGTTGATCGTATGAAAAGCATCGAAGCTATGCGTGAGGACGGCACCATCAATCAGTATAAGAAGAAAGAAGCCTTACACATGGAAAAAGAGCTTGTTAAACTTGAAAAGACTCTTGGCGGCATAAAAAACATGAAGAGTTTGCCTTCAGCAATATTCATTATCGATCCTAAGCGAGAAAACATTGCGATTAATGAAGCCAACCGACTTGGCATTCCGGTCATTGCCTTAACAGATACGAACTGTAGTCCTGACGGGATTGATTTCCTTATTCCCGGTAACGATGACGCGCTACGTTCTGTTAAACTTATTGTTTCCAAGATTGCAGATGCGGCTATTGAAGGCAAAAACAATCGAGTTGATGAAACTCCTGAAGTAACAGAACAAGAACTCGTTGCAGCGGCAGCGGCTGAAGCAATTGCTGCTGCAAACGCAGCTGAGCAGGCCCAAGCATCTTCAGCTGAATAGTTGCGCTATTTTCTATTCTGTTTCATTAAGGGTTTAACTTCAGAGTGTTAACATTATAAAGCATATTATTTACGAGGTATAATTGTGACTATCACAAGTAAAATGGTAAAAGAACTTCGCGACAAAACTAATGCAGGCATGATGGACTGCAAAAAAGCCCTTCAGGAAAACAATGGTGACATGGAAAAATCAATTGATTTCCTTCGCCAAAAAGGTCTGGCTGTTGCAGCAAAAAGAGCTGGCCGAGCAACGAGTGAAGGTGTTATTGAAACCTATATTCACGGCGGCAGTAAACTGGGCGTTATGGTCGAACTCGGCTGTGAAACTGATTTTGTTGCCAAAACTGATGACTTTATTAACTTTGCAAAAGATGTTGCTATGCAAATAGCTGCAACTAATCCAGTTTCAATGAGTCGCGACGATGTTCCTGCCGAACTTCTGGAACGAGAAAGAGACATATACAGACAACAGGCACTTGATTCAGGAAAACCTGAAAATATTCTTGAAAAAATTATAGCGGGTAAACTCGATAAATTTTTTGCTGAAAGCTGTTTGCTTGAGCAGAAATTTGTAAAAGATCCTGACCTTACTATTCATGACAAGCTTAATGAACTGATTGCAAAAATGGGCGAGAACATTTCCATCAAAAAATATGTTCGTCTTCAGGTTGGCCAAGAGTAACTCCCCTTCCATCCGGTTTTAATAGTGGCTGAATAAACCACTATTAAAACCGGATTTGCTTCTTTTTTTGCCGCTTTTTTTTAATCTTGAAGATTCGGAGATTCTGATGAAATCACACTATAATCGGATATTACTTAAGTTAAGCGGTGAAGCCTTAATGGGAGAAGCTGATTACGGTATATGTGATAAAACATTAGAATACGTTGCCGGCGAATTGAAGAGTCTTGTTGATACAGGCGTTCAAGTTGGTGTGGTTATAGGTGCTGGCAATATCTTCCGTGGCGTTTCAGGGGCGTCGAAAGGCATGAACCGTGTTTCAGCAGATAACATGGGAATGCTCGCAACTGTTATGAATGCCTTAGCACTTGAAAATGCCTTTACTGCCGCTGGTGTCGAAACCAGAGTTTTATCAAGCATACCGATGCCCCTTGTTTGTGAATCATATTCACGCCACCAGGCCGAGCACCATCTCAACAAAAATCGTGTTGTGATTTTTGGCGCCGGAAGTGGCAACCCCTACTTTACTACCGACACTGCAGCAGTCCTGCGCGGCCTGGAGATTAACGCTCAGGTAGTATGTAAAGCAACAAGAGTCGATGGCGTTTACGATCGAGATCCACTAAAAGATCCAAATGCCGTACGGTATGACCAACTTACTTATGCCGAAGTCCTGAGTAAACGACTCAAAGTGATGGATTCAACAGCCATATCGTTAGCAATGGATAACAACATACAAATTATGGTTTTTAACATGAATACCCCGGGCAATATTACCAATGCGGTATGCGGTAAAAAAATAGGCACGATTATCAATGGAGACAAAACATGAGCGATATAATATCAAAAATGAGCGATAAGATGGAAGGCAGCATTGATGCATATCGCCGCGATCTCTCAAAAATACGAACTGGTCGCGCCTCTCTATCACTTTTTGATGGAATTAAAGTTGACTCTTATGGCTCCAAAATGCCTTTAAATCAAGTTGCGACACTTACTATTCCGGAAAATCGCCTCATTATGATCCAACCCTGGGATACTCAGCTAATTGGTCCCATCGAGAAAGAGATCCAAAAAGCAAACTTAGGCTTAACACCAGCTAACGACGGCAAAGTAATACGTATATCAATTCCTCAACTCACAGAAGATCGACGTAAAACTCTTGTGAAGCAGGTAAAAAAGACAAGCGAAGATTTCCGCGTTGCTATCCGTAACCATCGACGCGATGCTATTGACATTTTGAAAAAGCAGAAAAAAGACAAAGAAATTTCCGAAGACGAACTTTTCTCATTACAAGAGAGTGCTCAAAAAGAAACTGATAACTACATAAAACAGATCGACGCAATAATGGCTGACAAAGAGACTGAAGTTATGGCTGTTTAGCCACCACTGCCTTAGTTCAAGAGCAGACAGTTTTTTCTTCTGTAACAGGAAAATCGGAAACTATCTTTCCAAATTCACATATTACGACTCTTTCAAATTAAGGCATTATGCCAGACCAATCTGACCTCGAAATCAGCACCCTTCCAAAGCACATCGCCATTATCATGGATGGCAATGGCCGTTGGGCTCAAAAAAGAAGTTTATTAAGAACAGTTGGACACAAAATAGGTGTCGAATCTGTTCAAAACATCGTAAAGTCATCTCGCGAACTCGGTATTGAAGTACTTACCCTTTATGCCTTTTCAACCGAAAACTGGAATAGACCAGCACTTGAAGTTAAAGCGTTAATGTCACTGTTAAAGTCGTACCTGAAAAAAGAGATCAACAACTTAATCGACAATAACATTAAACTTCAAACTATTGGCCAAATTGAAAAATTGCCTAAGGATGTACTAAAAGTACTTAAAGATACTATAAATAAAACTTCTGAGAATAGTGGCCTTGTTCTTAATCTTGCTCTGAGTTACGGTAGTAGAAACGAAATTACGGTGGCTGTTAAAGATATCTGCCAAAAATGTCTTGCCGGTGAACTTGACCTGCATGACATCAGCGAAACTACGATCAACGATCATTTAGGCACACATGGCCTTCCTGACCCTGACCTTATAATTCGGACTGGCGGTGAGTCGCGTCTCAGTAATTTTCTTCTGTGGCAGGCTTCTTACTCTGAAATCTATATCACAGACACACATTGGCCTGATTTCAGAAAAGAGAATCTGATAGAAGCTATCTATAATTTTCAAAGTAGACAAAGACGTTTTGGTCGCACTGGTGATCAAGTTATCAAAGCAAAATATTCGTAATCCACAGCACGCAATAAACTAAAAAATGAACAGACTACTTACAGGTCTTGTTGCCGCCCTAATCTGGGGGAGCACTCTCATTCTTCAATCCTATACGCTGCTATGGATTTTTGTATATGGTATTGGAGTGATCGGTCTATTTGAGTATTTTAAAATCTGCTTGCCCCAGTACTCTGTATCCACTCGAACAACAATCGCCTTAATCAGTAGCTTACCTCTTCTGTCCGTTTATCAGTCTTCAGCAGACTATTTGCTGCCAGCGCTACTATTTGCATCACTTATTTTCGTAGTGATAGCTTTCTTTTTGCCAAATCGAGGCGATTCCCCTAAAGATCTTTTCATACTGAAAAGCTCTACTGGTCTTCTTTTCATAGGTCTTTGTGCATCCTACATCCCGCTTTTGATAACTTTAGAAGATGGTTTTTATTGGCTTGGCCTTTTAACCACGATAACAATTGCCTCCGATACAGGTGCCTACTACACAGGATCTAATTTTGGCAGACATAAACTTTGTCCCGCAATAAGCCCGGGCAAAACCATTGAAGGGCTTGTGGGTGGCCTGGCCTGTAGTGTTTTTTTTGCTTTAATTTACAGGGTATTATTTTTAGAAAACCAGACCACTTTAAAAATTGTGCTTCTTACCCTTGTTATTACCCTCATTGGCGTTTGCGGCGATCTAGCCGAATCAATTATAAAACGATCCAATAACACTAAAGACTCAGGCTCGATTCTGCCAGGGCATGGTGGTATACTTGACAGAATTGATTCTATTTTGGCCTCAGCTCCAGCTATGTTCTACCTTATCTATTTAGGCTTTATGTACTAGCCACCACAGTCTCTGACGATGATTAAACATTTATCGATACTAGGTTCAACCGGGTCAATCGGCAGGAATGTTCTTGAGGTTGTTAAACAGTACCCGTCACGATTTCGTGTCGTTGGTCTGTCGGCTGGTAAAAACATAACCCTGCTAAAAGATCAGATTCAGGCGTTTCATCCCACCCTTATCTCCGTATCAGACCCTGAGGATGCTGCTAGTCTCCGATCTGCACTTAGCCCCGAGTGGCACAGTAAAATTGTTTCTGGTATGAAAGGCGCTGAAGAGGTCGCTTCCCTGCCCGGTTGCGACATGGTTGTCTCGGCAATCGTTGGTGCCGCAGGCCTTGCTCCCACAATTGCGGCGATTCTGGCCGGCAAAGACATTGCTTTAGCCAACAAAGAAACACTGGTAATGGCTGGCCAACTCATCATGGATGCAGTTAATCATGGGAATATTCGCCTATTACCGGTCGACAGTGAGCACAACGCTATTTTTCAAGCTCTGTCTGCTGGCCGCAAAGAAGATGTGAAAAAACTGATATTAACTGCCTCTGGTGGCCCGTTTCTTAACAGATCAGCAAAAGATTTATGGAGTGTTACGCCTCAAGATGCCTTAAATCATCCCAACTGGGAGATGGGTCGTAAGATATCAATAGACTCAGCAACATTGATGAATAAAGGCCTCGAAGTTATTGAAGCAAAGTGGCTTTTCGATATGCCGCTGGAACATATAGAGGTTATTGTTCATCCCCAGAGTGTTATCCATTCTATGGTTGAATATATTGATGGTTCGATTGTCTCACAAATGGGAGTGACAGACATGAAAATTCCCATTGCCTATGCCTTGACCTATCCCGAACGTGTTAAACTCAATTTACCAGGACTACAATTGGCTAATCAGAATTTGACCTTTCAGGCTCCAGACTTCAATAAATTTCCTGCCCTTAAATTAGCCTATCAAGCCTGCAAACTCGGTGGGATTATGCCTGCAGTACTCAACGCCGCCAATGAAATTGCCGTTGATGCGTTTTTAAACGAGAGGATTCGTTTTCCTGAGATTGCCCTGTGTGTTGCTGAGACCATGCAACGCACAAGAAACGTAAATTCACCCGACCTCACGACCATAATCGAGGCCGATCTTTCTTCTCGTATTCAAGCCGAGTCAATCATAGAAGCTTTTATGATGAACAATAGACAAAAACAGGGTCTGGAAATACCAACACCAGACCTATCAAATCATCCATTACTTACATGAAATTCTAATAAACTATGAACTCAGTTTTTTCTTTTATACTCGTTTTAGGTGTGCTTATTTTCGTGCATGAGTTTGGCCATTTTATTACCGCTAAACTCTTCGGCATTAAAGTGCTAAAATTTTCATTAGGATTTGGCCCCAAAATCATTGCCAAACAGTTCGGGGAAACCGAGTACCGGATTGGTTGCTTTCCATTGGGCGGTTACGTCAAAATGCTTGGAGAACAGTCCGGAGAGGAGCTTACTGATGATGACAAGTCACGTTCCTTCTCAGAAAAACCCGTCATACAGCGTTTTTTAGTTGTCCTGGCAGGACCTTTATTTAACTTATTGACCGCCGTTTTAATTTTCTTTTTTATCATTGCATACATGGGTATGCCTCACCCTATTCCCGGGACCACAATTGGCACGGTGTCTCCAGACTCGCCGGCCCAAAAGGCCGGATTTACGACCGGCGACATTATTAAAGCCATTGATGATACCCCAACTGTTGAATGGGAGGATGTATCCGAGTCGATACGATCAAGCAATGGCAGGGAACTTCGCATCACAGTCGAGCGTAACGGTGAGTCAATAGTTTTAATCGGTACACCAGACAAGTCTGAAGTAAAAAATATCTTTGGTGAAGCGGTCGAAACACGTTATTTGATGGGCATAACTAAGAATGATGACGTCACTTATGAAAAAGCAACTCTACCTGAAGCCTTCATGGTCGGCTTAGAACAGACATGGTTTTATATATACCTTACCGTTATGAGCCTTGTGAAGATTGTGCAAAGAGTGGTACCTGCCTCTGAAATTGGCGGGCCGATTCTTATTGCTCAAATGGCAGGTCAACAACTTGAAGCTGGATGGCTCAATCTTTTATCGTTTATGGCCGTGCTGAGTGTAAACTTGGGCGTTATTAACTTATTTCCTATTCCAATTCTTGATGGTGGTCATCTTGTATTTTTCTCTGTCGAGGCATTACGCCGAAAGCCTATGAGTATGCGATCACAAGAAATACTTCAGCAAATTGGCCTGGTTCTCCTTGTATCACTGATGTTTTTTGTCTTTTACAATGATTTCGCCAGAATTTTATCACAGTGATCACTCCTCCAGCAGATCACTTTTAAAGTACATCATGGCTCGACACGGCATCTCATCTCTCAAACCACCACTGATTCTCGCAATTGAAAACTCAACAATGTGCGGCAGTGTCGCGATTGTATCACCAGACATTTGCCTGGCAGAACTATCAATAACATCCCCAACCACACACTCCAGGCGCCTGCTAGGCGCCATTGATACTGTACTTGAAAATGCCTCACTCAAGATTGAAGATGTTGATGCAATCGCCATTAGTCTGGGCCCTGGAAGTTTCACAGGTATTCGAATAGGACTCACTACAGCAAAAGGGCTGGCCTTTGCCACTCAGAAGCCATTGATTGGGATCAATACTCTGGATGCCTTAGCTGCTCAGGTTGGCATGACCAGCAGCCTTATCTGTGCAATGCTTGATGCCAGGAAAAAAGAGGTTTTTGCTGCATTTTATACCACCAGCTCTGCCCAACAACTCGATCGATGCAGCGAACTGCTTTCAGTTCCAATAGCCTCAATTTACCAAACAATTTCTGAGCCGGTTTTGTTTGTCGGCGATGGTTCTCTGCTCTACAAAACAGAACTTCAAGATAGTTTGGGACTCATGGCTTCATTTGCCCCCCACGAGATCTGTTATCCAAGAGCTTCTGCTGTTGGAATGTTAGCCATTGGCCAATGGCACTCCAACAACTTTTTAAACCCAGCTTCCGCCTCTCCAAGCTATGTTCGCCCCTCTGATGCAGAAATATGCTACAAAAAAAAGAAATAAGTTATTCGGCTCCTAAAGCTGTTCGTGAATCTCTTGAATTTTCTTGACTAATCTTTTTTCTGAAACCTTACAGATGGTTTTCATTTCTGGTGCAAACACTGATATTTTATACTCTTCGATCAGTATCTTAAATTCATCAATCATGGCTGAAACGACAGTTTTTCTGGCTGGCACATGAATGCTATCGAGAATTTTCAAAAGGG